>NC_013162.1:1322500-1622500 GCF_000023285.1 Capnocytophaga ochracea DSM 7271
AACAATACAGTGAGAAGTATGATATCACCTCACATTTCAATAGTGTTGTGATGAATTTGCATTTAGGAGGAGGTGTAATGTGGGAATTTCCTAAAATTATACTTACGGTAGACGGTCGTTTTTCTACCAATCTATCACCTCTCACCAATCAAGAACCTACACCTTATCTAAACTTTAAAGACGCTCAGAGTTATTACTTTGCCATTTCGGTAGGTGTAGGTTTTAAACTCTCTAAAAACAGACCTTTACAGGAGCAAGAGCCTCCTGTAATTGCACCTCAGCCTGAGAGTACAGCACCTGTAGAAGCACCTACTCAGGAGACAACAGAGGTGAGAGAAGAATAGAAAAGTTCGAGAGGCTACCCGAAAATATTTTAAACTCTTCGGGTAGCCTCTCAATTGCTAACATAAATATTCTTATTCCCTTATTTCAGTTCTCTGATAAGGTACATATACACTGGGAAGTGGTCAGAATATCCCCAAGTGTAATTACCATTGCTCATACTGCGGAAAGGATATCCCTTATAGCGTCCTTTGGGGTTAGCCAAATACGAGCGATTGAATATCCCCGTTTTCCAGTAGCGGTAACTACTCTTGTCTTCTTTTAGCAAATCATAAGTAAAGTAAAACTGGTCAAAAAGATTCCAGCCGTCCTGATAGGCTAACGTTCCCATTCCTTTTTTCAGCATAGCCTCCATAGGGTTAAATAACTCTCCTTGTTTTACATCTTCTTTTTTGTCTTTGGTCTTTAACACATTCTTAAAGCCTGAGTTAATAGGGTCGTCGTTAAAGTCACCCATTGCTATCACTTTAGCATTAGGGTCTTTGCTGAGGAGTGAATCTATAATTTTCTTGTTCAAAGCCGCCGCTTTTTCACGACTGGGTCTACTTTTAGCTTCTCCTCCAAAACGCGAAGGCCAGTGGTTTACTATAAAATGAATCATTTCACCGTCCAATTCACCACTTACTAACAGTTGATCGCGAGTGTAAAGAGGCTTCCCGTCATCTTTGGTGAGGTATAAAGGGTGTGGAAATGAAGCAGTGGGTTTAAACACGCTTTTTTTGTAGATGAGAGCTACATCCACCCCACGAGCGTCGGGTGATTCGTAATGTACAATCCCATAATTATATCTCTTCAAATATTCGGTATTGATAAGGTCTCTCACTACCGCTTCGTTTTCTATTTCGGCAAGACCTACTATATCAGGGGCGTGTTTGGTAACATCACTTCCTATTTCCGAAATTACTTTGGCTATCTTGTGTACGTGGTCGTTATACACCTTACTCGTCCAGCGGTCAGCTCCCTCAGGAGTGCGGTCATCATCAAACTTATGAGGGTCATTAATCGTGTCGAAAAGGTTCTCAACGTTGTAAAAAGCAACGGTTCTCACAGCAAACTTCTTTTTCTCTTGTGCGTTTATGTAAGGTGTCATCAAGATGAACGACACCATTAAAAATACTATTCTTTTCATCTATATTAGTTTTAATTTGTTAGTCTTTAGTTATCTCAATGTTTTATTGCCTCTCTTAAAATCTTATCCTTCCTCATTTCCTCATTTGCTAACTTTCTCATTCCCTAATTTTCTCATTCAATTGCCTGTCGTGCTACGGCTAATCGCCTGTCGTGCTACGACTAAAAATCCTATCCAAAAGCCCTTTTTTCTTTTCTTTTCCCTCCTGTGTAGCTGTTTGAGTGCTTGGTGCTGGCGCAGGGGTATTTGCAGGATTTACCACATCGTCTACCGATATATCTTCCTCATCTTCCACATTGTTCAGCTTACCTTTGCGCTCATAAATCCGATAATGCACATCTCCTGCTCTTATGGTATCTTTGGGAGTATTGCTCAAAAGGCGGTCAAAGAAACCTTCGCGTACAGTAGGCTCACATTCAGTTACCTCCGTACGTATCTCTTCGCTTACCTTAAAAGTAGCTCGCGTTAGGTCTTTATACTTGCTGTTGCGGTTCAGTTGCGATACAAACAAGGCAGCAATAGGCAATGCCGAGTTAGCTCCTTGTCCCAAACGCGTACTTTTAAACCCTATCTGCTGGTCGTTACCCACCCACGTAATCATCACAAGGTTGGGGAGCATTCCCGCAAACCAACCGTCTTTATTGTCTTGGGTCGTACCTGTTTTACCCGCAAGGTCATTCGTAAGTCCGTATTGTCCACGCATACGTGATGCGGTACCTTCGTTCACGGTCGAGCGCATCATCTGTATCATTATTTGCGCAGTGCGTTCACTCAGTGCAGGAGCTAAAACCTTAGGTTTGCGTTCCCATATTACTTCCCCTTTTTTGTTCTCTATTCGGGTGATAAAATAAGGCTCTACAGGCACTCCTTTGTTCGCAAAAGCCGTATAAGCCTTAGCTACTTCTATCACCGATAGTTCAGCCGAACCCAATGCTATCGAAGGCACATTCGGTAAGGGAGAAGTGATGCCTAACTGTCGTGTTTTCTTTATCACATTCTTTAGCCCCGCATAAAAGAGCGTTTGTACTGCTATGGTGTTCAATGATTCTCGCAATCCTTTGCATACTGAGTAATATATGTTAGGGTCATCGTCAGTCTTAGAAGCGTTGCGTGGCGACCAATATTCGTAATCAGCATAGGTCAAAGGCAGTGGCGAAAAGTGCGTGCACACAGGCATTCCCATCTCTAAGGCAGTAGCGTATACTATCGGTTTAAAAACTGAGCCCACTTGGCGACGGCTTTGTAGGATATGGTCGTACTTAAAGTAGCGGAAGTCTGCTCCACCCACATAAGTTTTAATTGCCCCTGTTTGAGGCTCTACACTCACAAATCCCGTGTTTAATATGCGTATAAAACGCGACAAACTGTCCAATGTACTATGCCTTTTGATACTGTCTTCGGTATAGAAAGATAAATCCATTGGCTTCTTCTCACTCAGCTTCGCCCATATCTGCGCTTCCGAGAGTTTTTGCTCTTCAAGTTCTTTATAAGCAGGCAACTTCTTCACTTCTTCCTTAAACCAGTCACTGTCCAAGTTCCAAGGAGCACGTTTGCCATAAGTCTGTTCAAAATCTTGTTGTAACGATGTCAAATGCTTTTCCACTGCTTTCTCAGCATATTCCTGCATTGTCTTGTCAATGGTCGTATAGATGCGCAATCCATCTTTATAGATATTATAAGCCGAACCGTCTGGCTTCTTCACGTCTTTCAGCAGTTCAGGTAATAGTAAGCGTATTTGCTCTACAAGATAAGGCGCTACACCATCTTTTTCAGCCGTAGTTGCCGTAGTTTTAAGAGTGTCTCTGGTATGAACTTTAAAGTCGTCTTCGGTCAGCAAGTTGTTTTTCTTCATCTGTGCCAATACCACATTCCGACGCTCTTCACTGCGCTTGGGTGAGGTACGCGGATTATAGCTATTCGTCGCTTTAAGCGTACCGATAAGCGTAGCCGCTTCATTAAGCGTAAGGTCTCTCGCCGATTTGTCAAAGAATCGTTGCGCCGCACTTTCTATCCCGTAAGTATTATCGCTGAAAGGCACAGTATTGAGGTAAAGCGTCAAGATTTCCTCCTTGCTGTATACCTTTTCTATGCGTCTGGCTATAATCATCTCTTTGATTTTGTGTATAGGCATCGAAAGTTTCCCGTAGCGCTGCCCACGCCCATAAATATTTTTAGCCAACTGCATTGTAACAGTACTTCCCCCTCCCGATGAGTCGTCTTGCAAAAGCAGTGATTTAAAGAAAACCCTAAACAAACTCTTCGTGTCTACCCCTTTGTGCAAGTAAAAACGCTCGTCTTCGGTAGCGATAAGTGCGTTGATAAGATAAGGAGGAAAGTCCTTGTATTCTATTTTAGTACGGTCGAAGATATAAAATTTCCCTATCAATTGGTTCTCGTAATCATAAACAAGACTCGCTTCCGATTGGCGCAACTCTTTCAAATCCTCCTCTGAGGGTAACTTGCCAAAAGCCCCAAAGTAAATTAACAAGATGAGCAACAGTATACCTCCTACGCCTATCCCAATCGGTATACCTATGCATTTGAGGTAAAACTGATAAGGTTTAGCCCGCAACCATTGCCAACTGCGGTGGAATATGTTGCCTGTATATACTATCTGTTCCTGTTCCTTTTTCGGAGCGTTTTTTCTATTCTTATATCCTTGGTAAAGTCTAAAAATACCATAAGGAATTATAAGCAAAGCGAAGATAAATACCGCCCAGAGCACTTTTAAGGCATAACGTAGTAATTTATATACCATCGAAGCCAAAGCGATACAGCCTTCTAACAACCGTGATAGCAGGGTAGCAAGCGCAAGACCGCCTTGTGTAAGTAGCTTCTTAAACGATATATTTTTCAGATTCATACTTAGTTTTAATGATGTTTAAAGTACAAAAGTACGATATAATTTTCAATTAACAAAGAATCCCACCGTTTTTCTTATTCCACTTTATAGCAATTTAGGCTCTAGTCTCTTAATAAGTTTCTCTCATCGCTTACACCTTTCCTGAGCCTCTCCGAATTTCTTACCCTCTTTTCCATCTGCTAATTTCCAAATTAGCTAATTTGCTAATTCTCTTTTCCGTCACCTAATTCCCCCTCTCCGAGGGGGCTAGGGGGAGGTTATCCCCTAGTGTCTATGCCCTAAGACCTCACACCACCCCATTTTCTCATTTCCAAATTTGCTAATTCCCTAATTATTCCTTCTCCTTTCCGTCGCTACATTCCCCCTCTCTGAGGGGGCAAGGGGGAGGTTTCTTTTGATTTTCCGTCACTACACTCCCACTAAACTTCTCCCACAAATTTGCTAACCTCTAAATTTTCTAATTTTCTAATTTGCCAATTCCCTAATTATCCCTTCTCCTTTCCGTCGCTACATTCGCCCTCTCCTTGGGAGAAGTCTCCGAATAGGAGAGTATGTGAACGGGGTGAGGATTCTCTTTCTTTCGCCTCGAAACCCCATTTTTGGCATTTTTGGCATTGTTGTATTAAGCTATTAATCAATTTTTTACACACCCTTTCTATACCAATCGTCCAAGATTCGTATAAGCTTCCTATAAGCTCTCTATAAGCTACCCCCACCCTCCTTACACCCTTTTTTCATCAAAAACTCTCCTTCCTCTCTTCCGAACTTCTCCGTTTCCTTCCGAAAATCCTAACCAGTCCGATTTGTCCGACAAGCCAGACCTGTCAAAAACCCTTTTTTATCACTACCTATTTTCTAATTTTCTCATTCTCTCATTTTCTAATTCCCTAACTTTTTTTATTCTCAGAAATATCTAACAATCAAAATATTGCATTTTCTTGTAGTACTTTTGACGTAGTATGTCATTTCGTTAATTTTTCATTGTAGTAGTTTTGACGTAGCTCTTTTTTTGGAGACAAAAGAAACTTTTAGCAATTTTGCGGTGAAAAAAATCAACAACATATGGAAATAAAGAAAATATTGTTTTTCTTCCTGATGTTTTCTCTAACCGTTACCCTGCACGCTCAGCAAATTACCGTACAAGGTACCGTTTATGAAGAAGGGACTAAAAACCCCATTCCAGGAGCAAACGTAATTGTAAAGGGTACTACCCAGGGTACTTCTACCGACTTCGAAGGGCACTATACACTTCCCAATGTGCCCTCCAATGCCGTCTTAGAAGTCAGCTTCGTAGGTATGCAGACCCAAAATGTAAAAGTAGCAGGACGCTCCCGCATTAATGTTACTTTAAGAGAAAATACTCAAGAGCTCAAAGAAGTAGTAGTGATTGGGTATGGAGCCGCTCAGAAACGAGACCTTACAGGCTCTATTGTCAGTCTTAAAACCGATGAATTTGCTGACCGTCCGTCTACCAACCCCTTAGCCTCTATCCAAGGGAAGGTAGCTGGGGTGCAAATCGTTAATACAGGGCGTGCAGGGCAAGACCCCGAAATCCGTATTCGCGGTACAAACTCTATCAACGGTTATACACCTCTGTATGTAGTCGATGGGCTCTTTACCGATAATATCAACTACCTCAACCCGCAGGATATCGAGTCTATGGAAATCCTCAAAGACCCCTCGTCTCTCGCAATCTTCGGGGTTCGTGGTGCCAATGGGGTGATTATCATCACAACCAAAAAAGCCAAAAAAGGACAAACAGTCGTAAATATCAATTCTTCCGTAGGATTAAAAGTCATCAACGACCGTGTTGCAATGACTGATGCCGAAGGCTTTAAAACTCTTTATGACGAAGAGTTAGCCAATAAAGGCGCCAATCCGTTTGATTATACCCATTGGCAAGCTAATACCGATTGGCAAGATGAAATCTTCCGCCGTGCGTGGGTGTCCAATCATAACGTGAGCGTAGCTAGTTCAGGCGAGAAAGGGCGCTTTTATATGGGGGCAGGCTATACCGATGAAGAAGGCTCTATCAAGCACGAAAAACTCTCCAAACTCACTCTCAACCTCAGTAGCGATTACAACGTAACCGACTTTCTGCGCTTTGGTTTCCAAGCCAACGGATCACGTATCCTACCTGCCGACGGACGCGGTGTAGAAGCAGCACTCAAAGCGGTTCCTATTGCCCCCGTGAAAGATGAAAATACAGGTTTGTTTTACGATATGCCTAACTTCCAAAATGCACAGGTATACAATCCTATGATACGTATAGAAGAACAAGCTAATAATGCTAAAGCTTCTATTCACCGTTTAACAGGGAACATCTATGGAGAATTGAAGTTCTTGAAAGACTTTACTTTTAAAGCTACTTTCTCCGCCGATTATAACGTCCACGAAGAACGCAAATTCGACCCTCTTACCTATGTGTATAGTCCTTTAACTCGCGATAAAAAACACATAGGAGGACAGTATGAAACTCTTTCACAATCTAAGGCAACCACTTTGCGCACT
The DNA here is from genome assembly GCF_000023285.1 of Capnocytophaga ochracea DSM 7271. Lineage (NCBI taxonomy): Bacteria > Pseudomonadati > Bacteroidota > Flavobacteriia > Flavobacteriales > Flavobacteriaceae > Capnocytophaga > Capnocytophaga ochracea. The sequence goes on from NC_013162.1 coordinate 1,329,346, forward strand.
CAGCAAGATTACATACTTTCATTTAAAAAGCAATGGGGGAAACACAACCTCAATGCAATGACAGGGCTCACTACTGATTATAAAGAATATTCTAAGTTAAATGGAGCGCGTAGTCAGCATATGGACGATATTATCTTTTCTCCTAACGGCAATACCGATAAATGGTGGCTTTCTTCTTTTGGAGCTAAGAATTCTTCCAATGGTTCTTCACAAAACAGACGCTTTACGATGTCTTACCTTCTTAGAACTCTTTATAATTACGACAATCGTTATTTGCTCAACGCTTCTTATCGCCGTGATGGAGCTTCAGTATTTCATCGCTTGGGTAATACGTGGGACAACTTCTACTCCTTTGGCGCAGGTTGGGTACTCAGTGAAGAAGCCTTTATGAAAAACCAAAAAGTAGTAGATTACCTCAAACTAAAAGGTTCTTGGGGTGTGCTAGGTAACCAAAACACAGGCAATGACTATCCTCTTTACCCTAGATTAGTAAGTTCAAGTAGTGCTGTTTTTGGCGACCGTATTATTACAGGCTATGTACCTGCCTATTTAGTACAAAACTTAGGTTGGGAAAAGACCTATGCGTGGGAAGCCGGTGCCGAGTTCCGTTTCTTGGGCAATCGCCTCAGTGTAGAGCCTGTTTACTATCACAAGAAAACCAAAGACCTTATTGTAAATCTGCCTAGCCTTGCAGGTACACAAAACTCTTTGGAGAACCTCGGAGAGATAGAGAATAAAGGTTGGGAAATTTCAGCCTCTTGGCAAGACCAACTCAAAGAAAGCGGATTTAGTTATGGTGTAAGTGCCAATATTACCACTATTGATAACAAAGTGCTTTCATTAGGTCGTAATGCTGAGTATGCTGTTTATAGTGGTCCAAACGACGTAGCGCGTAGCTTGGAAGGTTATCCTATTGGTCATTTTTACGGCTACAGAGTGATTGGTGTATATCAAAATTATCAGGACATTGCCAATTCTCCAGTAAATTCTTTTGGAGCTAAACCTGGTGACCTTAAATTTGCCGACCTCAACGGTGATGGTGTGATAGACACTAAAGACCGTGAGATGATAGGTAATCCTACCCCAGATCTTACCTATGGTTTTAGTCTCAATCTCGGCTACAAAGGCTTTGACCTTTCAGCAGAGTTTATGGGAGCTTATGGCAACGAAATCTATCGCGGTTGGGGCGAAAGTGGTTATGCGACCCTTAACTACCAAGCACACCGCTTGAACCGTTGGCACGGCGAAGGCACTTCCAATTGGGAACCTATTGTAGATAACAGTCGCCCCATCAATCGTATGAACTCTTCATACTATATAGAAGATGGTAGCTTTTTCCGCTTGCGCAACGTGCAGTTAGGCTATAGCTTGCCACAAGACGTATTACAACGTTTCAAAGTACAGAAATTGCGCTTCTATGCTAATATGCAAAACCTAAAAACTTGGCATAAAAACACAGGCTATGTTCCCGAAATAGGAGGTAGTGCCTTATCTTTTGGTATTGATACGGGTACTTACCCTATGCCAATGATTATTACTTACGGTGTAAATATCACTTTTTAATTAACAATTATGAAAAAGAATATAAACCATATTATAGCAATAGGATTAATGGCAACAAGTGTTGCCCTCTTCACCCATTGCAACAAGTTCGACCAAGAGCCTCAAGGCGAATGGTATGAAGGAGAACAAAAAGGAGCAGCTGGTACTTATGAAGCCGAAGTATTCGGGATGTATGGTAAAATGCGAGCTTCTTCTATCACGTCAGGATTACCAGCTTTGGCGGTACACAGCTTTCGCAGTGAAGATGCCGAAAAAGGCTCTAACGCAGGAGATTCAGCTGATTCTAAGAATGTAGACGAATTCAATTACGTAGCTACCAATGCTCTTGTATCACAGTATTACGACGGAAACTATGAATTGATTTTCGCAGCCAATACCGTAATTGACAAGATTAATAATGCTGATCAAGCCTCTTTGGCAGAAACAGATAAAGTGAACAGAGGAGAAGCTCATTTCTTCCGTGCTTATGCTTTTTTCAATTTGGTGCGCGCTTTTGGTGAAGTACCTCTTATTAACTTCTCGGTGAAAAGTAGAGATGAAGCCAATAAACCAAAAGCATCAGTAGAAAACATTTACGCACAAATTGATGCTGACCTTGCTATTGCCGAGCGCGATTTACCACGAATGTGGCCTACTACTTTTGTAGGACGCCTTACTTGGGGAGCTGCTCGCGCCCTGCACGCTCGCACCTATATGATGCGTAGTAATTGGCAAGAAATGTATAGCGCTTCTGTAGATGTAATTAACTCAGGATTGTATAATCTAAGTGCCGATTACAATAAGATTTTCCGTGAGACAGGCGAGAATGGACCCGGTTCTATTTTTGAATTGCAATGCACTTTTGATAAGGCATACGGAGCAGAACAAGTAGGAAGTACTTTTGCCCAAGTACAAGGAGTACGCGGTTCTGGACAATGGGATTTCGGTTGGGGTTTCAACTGTCCTACTCAACTCTTAGCTGATGCTTTTGAAGCAGGTGACCCTCGCAAAGATGAAACCTTGCTTTATTTTGCTAAAAATATAGCAGAAGCTAACGCTATGCAACCAAACACACCCTATGGCGAAAAACCTATCGCTAATAATGATGTAGTGAATAAGTATTACAACAAGAAAGTATATACTGATCCTGCTTTGCGTCGCACCAATAGCAAGTTTGGTTATTGGTTCAATATTCGTCTTATTCGTTATTCCGATGTACTCTTAATGGCTGCCGAAGCAGCTAATGAGCTTGGCAACAGCGCCGAAGCCCTTACCTACTTGGAACAAGTGCGCGCCCGTGCAAGACGAACTAGTAGTACCCCCGTGCTTCCTGCCGTTACTACCACTAATCAAAGTGATTTGCGTAAGGCTATTCGTCACGAGCGCCGTGTAGAACTGGGTATGGAGTTTGACCGCTTTTATGACTTAGTACGTTGGAATATAGATGTAGAAACTCTTCATAATGCAAATAAAGCCTCTTATCAAGTAAAACATCGTTTGTTTCCTTTACCACAAACACAGATAGACCGTTCTAATGGAGTACTCGTTCAAAACCCTAATTATTAATTGAGATAACAGGTCTAAACTTAGCCAAAGTTTCAAACTTCGGCTAAGTTGAAAATCTAAAATTTACTACAATGAAAAAATATGTATTATATATCAGTTTTATGGTGAGTCTGACAGCCCTTACCAGCTGTTTCCAAGACTTAGACCAAGACCCTGCGTTTGATTATCCCAAGCAACCTCCTATCTTAGACTATGTAAAGCCTAAATTAGCTTTTACTTTTGAAGATAATAGTGAGGATATGAGTGTGTATAAAGCAACCACTCAGGTAGTAGGAAATGCTTCCTATACACAAGGAAAAGTAAAAAAAGCTTATCAAGGAGCTGATAATAGCTATATACTTATCACACCTCCTACTACCCCACTTAATGGTGGTAAATCGTTGCACGATATATTGAGTAACTTAGGTAGTTTTTCTATCGCTTTTTGGATAAATGCCGAAAAACCTACTAAGGCAATAGGATTATTTTCTTTAACCAATAACAAAGGCTTTTGGAGTTATATAGACCTATTTATGGAGCCAGGTAATTCAACTCAAACCAATGGACGTTTTAAACTGCATTTGAGCAACGGTACCGAAAATGGTTGGGTAGATAAGGTAATCCCAGAAACATTAGGCAAATGGGTACATTTGGTCTTTCGTTATGATGCTACCACAGGTAAGGTTACTATTTTTCGGAATGGAGCAGAGGTACATTCGCAAGAGTTTAAGACTTTGGGAGGCATAGCGTGCCCCAACTTAGGTACTCTTGTAGTAGGGACGCTTCCTTTTCAAACTACTCCTCCGCTCACCACTGGGGCAGGTGCACAAGGATGGGCAGGATTCTACAAAGGTCAGTTAGACCAGTTTTATTTCTTTAATGAACCTATTAATGATGTTCAAATAAAAACATTAGCGAGTGAAAAATAGATATTTAATAATTTTTATCATCTTTCTTTACAGCATCAGTATCAGTGCTCAGAATGAGGCGTATACCAAAGGCGTATATGTAGATAAGCAAAAGAACAGTATGCCTTACCGCTTTCTTCAACCTAAAAAAATGGAGAAAGGCAAGAAATACCCTTTGGTGCTCTTCTTGCACGGAGCTGGCGAAAGAGGGAACGATAATGAGAGTCAGTTGCGCAATGGGGGTACAGTGTTTAGCAATCCTGCGAACCGAGATAAGTACCCTTGCTTTGTGCTCTTTCCGCAGTGCCCTGAGGGTGCCTACTGGTCGCTTGAAAAGCGTCCTGAAAAAGGTTACAAAAGCGATAATCCTTTGCCAAAGGACACTCCTATTACCAGTCATTTGCGGTTGGTGAAGGAACTTTTAGACGAGACTTTGGCTACTTACCCTATCGACCCTAAACGAGTGTACATTATGGGCATTTCGATGGGTGCGATTGCTACTTTGGATATGGTGTATCGCTTCCCCGATACGTTTGACAAAGCTGTCTCGATATGTGGGGCGACTAATATAGAGCGTATGCGTGAGTTCAAAGGGAAGACAAAATTCCGCTTTTATCACGGTGATATTGACGATGTGATACCGGTGACTTACTCGCGCGAAGCCTATGAGGCGTTGAAAAGCACTGGCAAGAAAGTAGAATACATAGAGTTCTACGGAGCTAATCACAACGCTTGGCACCCTGCTTTTAACACCAAAGACTTTTTAGAATGGAGTTTTAGGTAAGGGAAATGAGGTGCGAGCCGCACAGGCAGTGTGAGCCACACAGGCAAAACTTTGGCAAAGTGTGTACCCTTAAAAGTGACATATTTGAGCTATCGGAAGGAAACGGAAAAGTTCGGAAGAGAGTTGAGAGAGATTTTGGCGAAAAAAGGCTGTAAGGAGGGTGGGGTTAGCTTATAGAGAGCTTATAGGAAGCTTATACGAATCTTGGACGATTGGTATAGAAAGGGTATATAAGTTATTGACTCATAGTATAATACAGCGATATAAAAAATGTTAAAAACGGGGTTTCGAGGCGAAAGAAAGAGGAATAGGTGATAGGCCTTAGGCCATAGGCACTAGGGGGGAGTGTGACGGAAAATCAAAAGAAACCTCCTCCTAGCCCCTTCAATAAGGGGGAATGTGACGAGTCATTTATTCGGTAAGCCCCCGAACCCCCGAAGGGGGACAAGCTGTAAAAGGAGACAAACCTCCGCCCTTACACATACTTTGCTTTCGTGGGGCACATACCCAGCTATTGCTGGCTACTTTCAAAGGGAGAAATTAGTGATGGATAGGAACACGAGCTACGAGCTTGCGCTAGCGGGGAGATAAGTAGCTGATGTTGCTAGATTGCACAGATTGCAATATAAATATAACTGTAAATCAGTATTAATATTATATTGAATTGATGTTAAAATAGAAAAATATACAAAATATGAAGCATTTCAAACAGATAAACAGAACATTTTTTGTGCTTCTTATTGCATTCTGCGCGTCGTGCAGTTGCAGTAAGGACAGTAAGAAAGGCGGTAATACGCCTACTCCTAAACCACCTGTTGAAAAGAATCGTCCGATGGAATTTGCTTCCGACGATGCTTTCTTAGATTATATCCAGCGTGCGCACCTCAACTATATGTGGGACGGTGCCGAACCTAACTCGGGGTTAGCCCCTGAGCGCAATCATATGGACGTGCCTTCCGATGATGCTCATATCATCACTACGGGAGGTTCGGGCTTTGGGATTGCAGGGCTATTGGTGGGTGTAGAACGCGGTTTTATACCTCGTGCACAAGCGGTAGAAAGATTTACTAAAATCGTAACTTTCTTGGAGAAAGCCGACCGTTATCACGGTGTATGGTCGCACTGGATAGACGGGCGTACGGGTAAGACCAAACCTTTTGGACAGAAAGACAATGGGGGCGACCTCGTGGAGAGTGCTTTCTTGATGCAAGGATTGCTTTGTGTACGTCAGTATTTTAAGGATGGCAACGATGCCGAAAAAGCCTTAGCTTCTCGCATTGATAAATTATGGCGCGAAATGGAATGGGATTGGTATCTAAACGGACAGGATGTGCTCTATTGGCATTGGAGTCCTGATTACGATTGGCAGATGAATTTTCCTCTGAAAGGTTATAACGAATGCCTAATTACCTATATTTTGGCAGCTTCTTCGCCAACCCACACCATTCCTGCTTCGGCTTATCACAACGGTTGGGCACGTGGAGGAGCTATTAAAAGCACTCAGGTAACTTATAATTTGCCACTTATTCTCAAACACAACGGAGCAGAACAATACGGAGGTCCGCTATTTTGGGCGCATTATTCGTATATAGGGTTGAACCCCAAAGGACTCAGCGATGATTATGCCAATTACTGGGATTTGAATCGCAATCACACCCTTATCAACTACAAATATTGCCTAGAAAACCCCAAAGGTTATAAAGGTTATGGGGCGAACTGCTGGGGACTTACCGCCAGTTATTCAGTAAAAGGGTACTCAGCCCACAGCCCCAGTAACGATTTAGGGGTGATAGTGCCTACTGCCGCCCTTTCCAGTTTTCCTTATACGCCCCAAGAATCAATGGCTGCGCTCAAGCATTTCTATTACGATTTGGGCGATACTATTTGGGGTAAATACGGCTTTTATGATGCTTTCAGCCAGCAAGCGGTATGGTATCCTAAGCGTTATTTAGCTATCGACCAGCTCACTATTGCCCCGATGATAGAAAACCACCGCACGGGTCTCATTTGGAAACTGTTTATGAGTTGCCCCGAAGTGCAGCAGGGATTAAAGAAACTGAATTTTAAGGTACAGTAAAAAAGATAAAAGGTAAAGCCCAGCATTATCTTATATCTAACCTAACCAGAAGTTTATTACTAACAGTGTTTTGAAAATTAGGTTTTAACAAAGGGCGATGTGTGAACATCGCCCTTTGTTTGATTAATGACTAAAAATAAAGAACACCAATTTTAATACAATAATACCAAAAATACCAATAATACCAACTCAGAGGCGAATGATGAGGGAGAAATAAGCGAAAAGAGACTTTCATTGAAAATAGAGGATGTTTTTTGGAATATTCAAAATAAAATAGTTATCTTTGCCAGCAACTAAACTTTAATACCTTATGCGTATGCGTGTTTTTCTGTGTGTTTTGATGGGGTGGTTTGTAGGGACGATACACGCTCAGTTATTGCCACCTATCTATAACTACGCTCCTTCGGTATACTCGGGTGAGAGTCAGAATTGGAAAATATGTCAAGCGATAAATCAAAAGATATATTTTGCTAACAATATAGGTCTATTGGAGTTCAATGGGGTGGTATGGCAACATTACCCCTTGCCCAATGGGGCGATAGTGCGCGCCGTAAACGCCAAAGGTAACACTATCTATACAGGTGGTTTTGCTGAATTTGGTTATTGGCAAGCAGATGCTTTCAACCGTTTGCAATATACTTCGCTAAGTAAACGCTTAGCACCTAAGGATATAGAAGACGAAGAGGTATGGAAAATTGTTTTTTTTGACCATTGGGTGCTCTTCCAGTCGTTGCACAAACTTTATATTTACGACTCTCAGCACGACCGCTTTCACATTGTACATTCGCAAAACAACTTACCTAAAATCTTCAAAGTGGGCGAGCATATCTTCTTTCAAAAGATGAATGAGGGGCTTTTTGCTCTTGTGAATGGTAAAGAGGAGTTGCGTTCGGAGGCATCTCTTTTCCGCGAACATATTGTTATTAATATCTTCCCATATAAAGGTAAGTTTCTATTTGTTACCCAAGATAAAGGCATTTACGAAGGAACACCTGCTGAGGTGAAACCTTGGCAAGTGAGTACAGGAGCGCTTACTTCTTCCCTAAACATTTACAGTTGCGAACAACTCTCTGACGGTTCTATCTTGCTGGGGACGATTGCCAATGGTGTATACCGATTATCGCCAGAAGGACAACTGTGGGAGCACCTTCATCAGAAACAAGGCTTGCAAAACAACACGGTGCTTTCTATCTTCGAGGACAAAGAACACAATGTGTGGTTAGGCTTAGACAATGGCATTAGTATGGTGAATTTCTTTTCGCCTTTCCGCCAGTATAAAGATAACGAAGGAGTGCTAGGAGCCGTTTATACCTCTATTGTTTACCAAGGTGATTTGTATTTGGGTACCAATCAGGGGCTTTTTTATGCGTCTTTTCCTTTGAAAGCAGGTCAGCCATTTCAGTTGGTTGAAGGTACTAAAGGGCAAGTGTGGCAACTGAAAGAACTACAAGGCTCTTTGTTTTGTGGGCACAATTCAGGTACGTTTGTGATAAACAACCATCGAGCACAATTGGTGTGTAATGTTTTGGGTACTTGGGATATTAAACCTGTGGAAGGACACCCTAATTGGCTCTTGCAAGGCAATTATGAAGGTTTATACCTTTTGGAACTGAAAGAAGGGCGTTGGCAATACCGCAATAAGATAACAGGATTCAATGTATCGAGTAGGTTTTTTGAGTTTATTTCGCCTACTGAACTATTGGTAAGCCACGAGTACAAAGGCGTGTTCCGGTTGCAACTCTCCCCTGATTTTACGAGAGTACTCCAAGTGCACAAAGAGACTTCTGCTCCAATGGGGCGCAAGTCGGCGATTGCTAAATACCGCAATGAGATTTGGTATTTTACTGAAAAAGGCTTGTTTAAATATGATATTACCGCACGTAAGTTTGTGCAAGATGAAAGCCTTACCCATCGGCTATTCGACCAAGATGCCTACTTATCGGGCACTATGTTACGGGGCAAAGAGGACGGATTGTGGTTTTTTACCCAATACAATATAGTGAAGGTGAGTCAGGGTAAGTTAGACAAGGCACTTCAGCTGAAAAAGATGCCTCTCTCGGCTGCTTTTCGCAAGGATTTGGTAGGGTTTGAGAACCTCAATGAGTACCGAGAAGGTGATTGCCTTTTAGGTACTAGTACCGGCTTTATGGATTTTGCGTTTAATCCGTCGCACCATACTGCCTACGAGGTGCAAATAGACCATATATACAAAAGCAAAGTAGAAGGCGTATGGCAACCAATTGCTCTTAACAGTGCTGATAACCGCTGGGCATACAACCAAAACAATCTGCGTTTTAGCTATAGTGTGCCCGCCTATAATGCGATGTTTCAAACTGTATATCAATATAAATTGGAAGGACTTTACGAGCATTGGAGCGACTGGAGCAAGGAGGCAAGTGTGCAGTTTGATAATCTGCCTGCAGGTGATTATACCTTTCTGGTAAGAGCCAGAGTGGGAAATGCTGTTTCGACCAATACGGCTATTTTTCACTTTGTAATAGAAAAACCTTGGTATGCCACTAATGTAATGATAGCTACCTATATAGGACTCTTACTGCTTTTGCTTTTTATAATTCACCGAGTGTATAGAGTTCATTACAAGCGTCATAAGAAGAAGGTAGAACAAGAAAAAGAGAAAGAACTCGCCCTATTGCAATTGGAAAATGACCGCACGGTAATGAAACTCCAAAACGATAAGCTCCATAGTGAAGTGGAGAGCAAGAACCGCGAGCTGGCGGTGACTACGATGAACATCGTGCGCAAGAATGAACTGCTGATGAGCATCAAAGAGGCTCTTTTGAATAGTGGCAATAGCAAAGAAGTGTTACACATTGTGGAAGATAACATCAACAGCGAAGGTGACTGGGAGCATTTTCAAGAAATCTTTAATCAAACTGACCGTGACTTCCTTAATCGGCTTAAATCGCTTCACCCTGACCTTACTCCTAATGACATTAAACTGTGCATTTACCTGCGTTTAAACCTTTCGAGTAAAGAAATTGCTCCACTACTGAACATCTCTACCCAAAGTATAGAAATAAAACGCTACCGCTTGCGCAAAAAGATGCGTTTAGAGCGCAATCAGAACCTTACTGACTATATTCTAAAGCTCTAAATTAATGATTAATGGTTAATGATTAATAGTGCAAGCCACACAGGCAGATGTGAGTCGTACGAGCGAGTAGAAAACATAAATTGATTTTCTTAAAAAAATATATACATTACCTATACAACACCTCTTAAAAAGAGGTGTTTTTTATTTGTTGTTACCTTTACATCGATTTTTTGCATATAATTTTAAATGTAAGATTTACAATAGTTTGTTTTGTAATTCTCGTTAATAGCAACTATACATTTACGTTAAAAATACTCCTTGTATATTTTTTGTATAGGTAAAATATTTTGTGTGTTGAATAATTGCGTTTATCTTTGTTGCGTGATTGAAAGAGAAATAAAAGAAAGAGAAGGTAATACTGAGTTAATACCAGAAATGCCAATAATGCCAATAATACTGATTGAAAAGTATGAATTTAGTGAAGGATTAAAGTTTGGGCTAAGTCAGGGACAGTAAGTAGTATTATTAGTTATTTAGTTTTAGAGGCTTTGACAAAGTTGAGAGGTAAAACCAACTGAAAAAGGTGATTTGTTATTTTGAAATTAAGGCTGTAATTTATCCTTTTTGAGATAAAACTTATCAAAAGTTACCACGGGGAATGGAAGAACGAAAGCGCACGAAAATTATTCTTAACTTTATCCCAAAAAAGAGAGGGATTTTTACTAGATGAATGATGGACTTAGCTTATAGAGAGCTTATAGGAAGCTTATACGAATCTTGGACGATTGGTATAGAAAGGGTGTATAAATAGTTGATTAATAATACAATACAACAATGTCAGTAATATCAGTAATAGGTAGAGAAGCGAAAGTAAAGGGAAGAAAAGAGCAAGTTGCAAACAAGTTAAACCTAATATAATACATTAACATACCATTTAAAAAGAGCAATTCAGATGAAAGTATTTATTTTACCAATGTTGCTATTTTTATGTACGAGTTTGGCAGTGGCACAAACTTATAACATAAAAGGAAATGTGAAAGAAGCTCCTAACAGTCCGATGATGGGGGTTTCGGTGGTTGTAAAAGGCACTACCCACGGCGTCTCTACCGATTTCGAAGGGAATTTTGCCTTAGACAATGTGAAGAGAGGTCAGGTTCTGGTGTTTTCGTATGTGGGTTACATCACTCAAGAAATCACTGTGAACAATGGCAATGCGCTGAACGTTACCTTGAAAGAAGATACCCAAACCCTCGGTGAAGTGGTAGTTATCGGGTATGGAACTCAAAAGGTAAAGGACGTAACAGGCTCTGTATCAGTAGTAGATGCTAAAACCATTACCGAACTAAAGCCTGTGGATGCGGCTACTGCCCTACAAGGTACTACCTCAGGGGTGAGCGTAAACAAGGCTTCGGGCTCACCTGGAGGGAAGATAAACATTCTTATTCGCGGAGTGAGTTCTAACGGTAGCAACGAGCCTTTGGTAATTATCGACGGTTACGAAGGGGCACTGAACAGTATCAACCCTGAGGACATCGAGAGTCTTACTGTATTGAAAGACGCTCAAGCGGCTATCTACGGTATTAAAGGCGCGAATGGGGTAGTACTGGTAACTACTAAGGGTGGACGCAAAAACACACCTTTGGAAGTGAAAATTAGCTCTTATACTGGTATTCAGCAAACTACCAAAAAGTTGGATTATATGAACGCTACCGAGTATGCTGCCTTACTCAACGAGAGTTATGCTGCCAACGGACAGGCGTTGCCTTTTGGCAATTTGGCTTCTTTGGGCAAAGGCATTGATTGGCAAGACGAGGTGTTTAAGAATTCTGTTATTTCAGATATGACAGCTAGTATCTCGGGTGGAGGTGAGAAATTTAGTTATTACTTAGGGGCATCACATCTTACCCAAGACGGTATTGTAGCCCCTGAAAAGTCTAACTTCAAACGCAATAACGTGAAAGTGAGTTTGGGTGCTGATATTACCTCTAAACTCAAAATGAATTTCACAGCTAACTATTATAACAACAAGCGCAAAACCATTGAGGAAAACGGCTTGGGAGCAGTGCTTTTCAACGCTTTGAACTTTTCGCCTACCTACGGTTTGCACGATGAAGATTTAACGGGCTTTTTGGGTAATGAGGTAATTAACCCTTTGGCACAAATAGACAATACCTATAATCAGTATGACGGTAATGGATTGGAGGGGAATTTCCAGTTGAGCTATAATCTCATAGAAGGCTTAGACCTCACTTCGCGTATTGGGTTTAAGACTTATAGTGATGAGAAGAAAGATTTTCAACCTCTGAGCTTTTTTGGTACGGGCAAAATCTTCAACCGCAGTCGCAGTACGGTAACTCAGGAAAAGAACGAAACGCACGCTTATACGTGGGAGACTTTTGCTACTTATAACAAAACTTTCTGGAAAAACCACAACACTTCACTCACTGTGGGAACCAGTGCGCAACGCAACTGGGGCAGTGGACTCAGTGCTACAGGTTACGATGTGCCTAACAACTCTTGGGATTTTGCCGATATAGGTCTCACTACAGGTACGAACAACAGCAAAACTGATAACTCGTATATGAACGATTCGCGTCTTACCTCTTTTTTTGGTAGATTGCAATACGATTTTAAGAGCAAATACTTGCTATCGGCGATGCTTAGGCGTGATGCTTCTTCAGACTTCCCGAAAGACAACCGCGCCGACTTGTTTTCATCAGTAACAGCAGGTTGGAAAGTATCCGACGAAAGCTTCTTGAAAGAAAGCAAATGGATAGACTTCCTCAAATTGCGTGGTAGCTATGGTACACTGGGTAACAATGCCGGTAAAAACCTCTATAAGGCTATTTTAAACGGGGAAGCCGTTTACGTGTTCAACGGACAAATAGTACGCGGTACGGCGGTGGGCAAATTGCCTAACCCAAGTGCCAAATGGGAAGTAGCTGAAAAGTTAGACGTTGGTTTTGATTTTAATACCTTGAAGAACCGATTATCGTTAGTATTCGATTACTTTATAGAAAACCGTAACGATTTGCTCATTTCTAATTTTCCTGTCTCAGGTATTATAGGAACGGCTGCACCAGGAGCATCAAACCCCACCGTGAACGCTGGTAATACTCAAAATAAGGGCTTTGAGGTAGCCTTAGGTTATAGAAGTGATGTAACAAAACCTTTTTCTTGGGGCTTCAACTACAATGTTACTCGTTTAGACGGCAAAGTGGTATCGATTAATGGAGATGTGATTCCAGAAGGAGGGGCTTTCAGCGTTGGTCAGTTAGCACCTGCACGTATGGAAGTGGGGCAACCTATTGGCTACTTCTATGGTTTGCAAGCCGATGGAATCTTCCAAAACCAAGCTGAGGTAGATGCACACCCTTCACAACTTGCCTTAGGTGCTCCTGCCAGAATAGGAGATATCCGTTATAAAGATGTGAATGGCGATGGAGTAATTGATTTTAAAGACCGCACATATTTGGGTAAACCTACCGCTACTTACTATATGGGATTGAACCTCAATGCTAAGTATAAAAACTTTGATTTCTCAACCTATATGTATGCCGAGCTCGACAAAGAGATGGTGCGCAACTATGAGCGTTCACAACCTAACGTAAACCGTCAGCGTTTATATCTTGACCGTTGGCGTGGTGAGGGCACCAGCAATAGCGTGCCTCGTGTGACCACAGGGGCGACTACCAATAATTTATTCTCAAGTTTCTTTGTAGAAGACGCCTCATTCTTGCGCGTTCAGAACATACAGTTGGGCTATTCGATTCCTGCATCGGTATTAGAGAGTGTGAAGATGAAAACCTTCCGTGTGTACTTTTCGGTAAACAACGCCTTTACTTTCACTAAGTATAAAGGTTATGACCCCTCAGCTACCTCTGGTGATGCCATTGGTGGAGGTATTGATTACGGCTTTTATCCACAAGCCCGTCAGTTTATCTTAGGATTTAATACTTCATTTTAAAACCCATACAAACAAATGAAAACGATACATAACATACAGAAATGGACAGTAGGGCTTATGCTTCTCGCTTTTACCCTTGCTTGTTCCGATGATTTTCTCGATAAAACCAAACAGTACGAGATAAACTCTGAAAGTTACTTCAATTCAAAAGAAGATTACCAAAACGCTCTGATTGCAGCCTACGATTTGTTGCATTCTACGTATATAAATGTATTGATGGGTGAAATAGCCTCCGATAATACTCTTTGCGGTGGTGAAAGTGCTTCCGATGTGCCTGGTTTTCAACAAATAGACCAGATGATTCACACCCCTATCAACAGCCAACTCAAAAACTTGTGGGATTGGATGTTTGCAGGCGTAAACCGCGCGGCTTATATCTTGGAATTTCAAGACAAAACAGCCTTTGAGGGCAAAGAGGTGATTATTGCCGAGACACACTTCCTTCACGCCTATTACAACTTCGAACTTGTGAAATGGTTTGGGGCGATTCCGCTCAAAGAAAACAAACGCTTTGAGCGTGGTGACGAGCAAAAAATACCCCGTTCCCCTGTGAGTGAGGTATATACTTCTATTGAGAAAGACCTTTTGGCTGCCATTCCTCACTTGCCTACAACCCCCCCCGACGGCCAAGTAGGGCGTGCTACCAAAGGGGCGGCTCAAGCCCTCCTCGGCAAGGTGTATTTATACCAAAACAAGTTTGCCGAAGCAGCTCAAATATTAGAAACTGTGATACACAGCAATACTTATTCTCTTGTAACCGACTATGCCTCTATCTTTGAAAAAGAAGGCGAAAATGGCGCTGAATCAGTATTTGAGGTACAATATTCCGATGCCGAAGGTGCTGGCTTTGAGTGTTTGCAATGTAGTGAAGGGAATGTGGCAGTAGGGTTTAACAGTATCCGCAACTATAACGGGCCTGTGTTCGATTCTGGTTATAGTTTTAACGTACCCGTACAAGAGGCAGTCGATGCTTTTGAAGCAGGCGACCTCCGCAAAGATGTAGCGATTTTAGACATCGTCGCGTGGGCAGCAGCGAACAACGCTACTTATGCCGAAGGTTACAAACATACAGGCTATTTCAATAGAAAATATATTGCTCGCAAAGGCGACCTCAATACCCCCGACCAAAACCTTACGAACCCTAATAACTATCGTGCCATTCGCTATGCCGATGTGCTCTTAATGGCTGCCGAAGCGCTCAACCGTGGTAATATCAGCGATGAACGTGCTCGCGACTATCTCAACCAAGTGCGCAAACGTGCCTTTGGCGATGAAAATCATAACGTTACTGTATCGGGTACTGCTCTTACCGAAGCAATATGGAAAGAACGCCGTGTAGAGTTCTTAGGCGAAGGCTTGCGCTTTTTCGACTTAGTCCGCACGGGCAAAGGTACCGAAATACAAGGTTTTACTGCCAACAAAAACGAAGTGTTCCCCGTACCCTACGAAGAAATTCGCTTTGCTAATGGCAATTGGCAACAAAACCAAGGATACTAATTACCTCTTATCTAAATTAAAATGAAAGCACTCAAAAACCTAATAGCACTACTGCTCCTCATTGGAATGGTAGCTTGCGAAAAAGATAAGGACGACCTCAGTTTCGTCCAAAATGCCACTGCTCCTACTGATGTCTCAGCTAAATTTCAGGTGAGCACCGATAACACAGGAACAGTAACCATCACTCCTTTAGCTACGGGGGTAGCCACTTATAAGGTCTACTTTGGCGATAGCACTGCAACCCCCACTGTGGTAAAAGCAGGTGGTTCGGTAACACACACTTATGCTGAAGGTAGTTACCAAGTGAAAATAGTAGCTGTGAACATCGCTGGCAAGGAGGCCGAAGCAACTTTGCCTTTAGAGGTGTCGTTCCGCGCTCCTGAGAATGTAGAAGTAACTGTCGCTAACGACCAAGCGGTTTCTAAGAAAGTGAATGTAACTGCTAAAGCCGATTTTGCAATTACCTATGATGTGTATTTCGGTGAGAGTAGCGACGAAAAACCGGTGTCTGGCAATATAGGTGAAGTTGTTTCACACATTTATAGGCAAACAGGTACTTATACCCTTACGATAGAGGTGAAAGGTGCTGGCAAACAAACTACCAAAGTACAAAAATCGGTACGAGTAATTGCCTTGCAACAGCCAACTACTGCGGCTCCTCAACCTCCAATCCGCAAAGCACAAGAGGTCGTTTCGCTTTTCAGCGGACGATATACCAATGTGGCAGGTACCGATTTCAACCCTAATTGGGGGCAAGCCACTGCCTATAATCTCTTTAAGTTGGGCACCGATGAAATCTTGCAATACGCTCACCTCAATTATCAAGGTATCCAATTTGCCCGAGAAATCGACCTATCAGCGATGGAGTTCTTGCATTTAGATGTTTGGACTGCCGATGCTACCGCTTTAGATATCTATTTGATTAGCAAAAGCACAGGCGCTGACGGTGAGAAGTTCGTCAAAAAGACCCTCACTGCCGATAAGTGGACAAGCATCGATATTCCACTAAACGACTACACCAAACAAGGATTTGTAATCACCGATGTACACCAAATAAAATTGGTAGGACAAGGTACCGTATTTATTGATAACTTGTATTTCTACAAAAAATCGAATACCGTGATAATCGAAAACTTTGAAGGTACAGCTCCCGAATTTACTACCTTTGGTGATATGGCAAATGTAGAAGTAGTTGCCAACCCTAAAACAGTAGGCAATACATCTACCAAAGTAGTGAAAATGGTGCGTACCAAAGGTAGCCAAACGTGGGCAGGTGCGTTCTTCACTTCCGAAAATTTGGATATGAACGCTCATAAAATCCTTAAATTGAAAGCGCTATCACCTAAAACAGGTATTGTTGTAAAAGTAAAATTAGAGAATGCTGCGGGTAATATTTCTAAAGAAGTAGATGCTCGTATCACCAAAAAGAATACTTGGGAAGAACTTTCTTTTGATTTTACTGGCATTGATACCAGCACTACCTATACCAAAGTAGTTGTTTTCTTCGACTTTGGTGAAAAAGGGGATGATACCACTTATTACTATGATGAAATAACACTTAATTAACAAAACGCCAAATAGGCAAATTGATAAATTGAATCGATATGAAAACACTTAAACTGTTAGGATTGTTACTATTAACAATCTTTGCATCTTGTAAAGACAAGAATCCATTAGCCGAATTAATCGCCCCAAACAACGTAAAAGCCACTTATAAAATTATAGGAGCAGATGCCCAACATCCTAACGGAGATGGCTCTGGCTTGGTAGACTTTACTGTTACTGCCAATAATGCAATCACCTTTCGCATTGATTTTGGTGATGGAAAAAGTGAGGTA
The DNA here is from genome assembly GCF_000023285.1 of Capnocytophaga ochracea DSM 7271. Taxonomy (NCBI): domain Bacteria; kingdom Pseudomonadati; phylum Bacteroidota; class Flavobacteriia; order Flavobacteriales; family Flavobacteriaceae; genus Capnocytophaga; species Capnocytophaga ochracea. The sequence continues at coordinate 1,346,559 of NC_013162.1, forward strand.
ACGCCCTCTGGTATGATTCAGCACCGCTATACCAAAGTAGGAACCAACAAGTTCACTGCTGTAGTGAGTGCTGTAGGGATTGGAGGAAATATGACTTCTACATCCTTAGAAATTGAAGTATATAGCTCCTTCTCCGATGCAGAAGCCGAAAATCTATTGGCTGGTAAGAACATAGGAGATAGTAAGACGTGGTATTGGGCTGCTAATGTAAAAGGGTATGCAGGCTTAGGTCCTCAAGAGAGTGGCGACAATAGTGAATATGGCTACCCTGCGTGGTGGCAAGCCGAACCTTTCGACGCTACTCGTACTTGTATGTTTGAGAACTCTTTCATCTTCACTCGTACCACTAATGGTGTTACCTATAAACAAACTGCCGACCACGTGTTTGTACCAGGAGCCTATGCAAGTGTGTTGGGTGTTGCTAAAGACCAATGTTACGGTACCGATGTGATACCTACTATTACAGGGGAAAAACAAGTATCGTTTGTTCCTTCTACTTCCAAAGCCGCTACTCAAGGTAAGTACGATAACAAAGCATACCGTGGTACAGCTATTGAGCTCTCCAATGGAGGTATGCTCGGTTGGTGGGTAGGAGCGAGCACTTATGATATCATCAGCCTTAGCGATACCCAACTCATCGTACGCGTAATGCAACCTAACAGTCAGTTTGCTTGGTATCACATTTTCACCACTACCAAACCTTCCGAAAATAGTTTTACAAACCTTGTATGGTTTGACGAGTTCAACAAAGCGGGTGCTCCCGATGCTACTAAATGGACGTATGATTTAGGCAAAGGTAATAACGGTTGGGGCAATGGTGAACTCCAAAATTACACCAAAGAAGCTGAGAATGTAAAAGTAGAAAATGGTGTGCTTAAAATCACTGCTAAAGCTGATGGTAAAGGAGGTTACACTTCTGCCCGCATAAAAACCGAAGGGTTATATGGTTTCAAATACGGCAAATTGGAAATCAAAGCCAAACTCCCTGCTACACAAGGAACTTGGCCAGCAATGTGGCTATTGGGTAATAACTTCGCTACAGAAGGCTGGCCTAAATGTGGCGAAATAGATCTCTTAGAACAAAAAGGTAATAAGAAAACCCATATACTTGGGGCTTGTCACTGGTATGACACCGATAACCATCACCAAGGAGATTACGATAAAGAAATAGCTTTTGCCAATGCTTCCACAGATTTTCATATCTATACAATGACGTGGACAGAAAAAAAGATTATCTTTGCAGTCGATAATCAAAACTATTTCGAGATGAATAACAATGGCAAATTGCCTTTTAACCAAAAATTCTTTCTCATTTTCAACATAGCGATGGGAGGTACTTTGGGGGGTAATGTTGCTGCTAATTTCACTCAGGATAGCCTTGAAATCGATTACGTAAGAATTTATCAATAATCATATATTTATGAAGAGAATAACATATTGCATTCTTATGGCTATTGCCATAGTAGGGTGTAATCGTTCCTCTAGTGAGGACGCTAGCACCCCCGTGAAATGGGAGTCATTCAGTGGCGATAAAAATATCGAGCGCAAAGTAGATTCTTTGCTAGCGCTGATGACCTTAGAAGAAAAAATCGGACAACTCTCGCAGTTCTCTGCCAATTGGGACATCACAGGGCCCGTAATGCCGGGTGACTTTCAGCCGTATCTCGAAAAAGGTCTTGTGGGCAGTGTGTTCAACGCTGTTACCGTGCCTGGGGTGCGCAAAATGCAGGATATTGCTGTGAAGAAAACTCGCTTGGGTATCCCTATCCTCTTTGGTTACGACGTGATTCACGGTTATAAAACCATCTTCCCTATGTCGCTTGCCGAAGCCTGCTCTTGGGATTTGGAACTAATGCGCCAAACCGCTGCTATTGCTGCCGAAGAAGCTGCCGCCGATGGTATCAAATGGACGTTCGCCCCTATGGTGGATATCAGCCGAGACCCGCGCTGGGGGCGTGTGATGGAAGGCGCTGGCGAAGACCCTTTCTTGGGTAGTGAAATCGCCAAAGCTCGCGTACAAGGTTTTCAAGGCGGTACCGACTGGCGTTCGCTTAATAAAACCAATACTATTTTGGCGTGCGTGAAACACTTTGCTGCCTATGGTGCTGCCGAGTCAGGTCGCGACTACAACACTGCTGAGCTCTCTCAGCACACCTTGTGGAATGTCTATCTCCCTCCTTATAAAGCAGCGATTGATGCAGGAGTGGGTACAGTAATGGCTTCCTTCAACGAGGTGAATGGTATTCCAGCAACTGCCAACCGCTACCTAATGACGGATATCCTCCGCAAGCAATGGGGCTTCAAAGGCTTTGTAGTAACCGATTATACTGGTATCAACGAACTCATTCCTCACGGTATTGCTGCCGACAATAAGCAGGCTGCTGAACTAGCAATCAATGCAGGTATTGATATGGATATGACAGGTTCTAATTTTATCAAGCATCTCAAAAAATCAGTAGAAGAGGGCAAGGTAAAAGAAGAAGCTATCAACACCGCCGTACGCCGTATCTTGGAAATGAAATTCGTATTGGGCTTGTTTGATGATCCTTACAAGTTCCTTGATGAGAACCGCGCCAAAGCAACCCTTATGAAACCGGAGTTCTTGCAAGTAGCACGTACTGCTGTTACTAAATCGGTGGTATTGCTCAAGAACAACGCCGAGGTATTGCCTATCACTCCGGATATGGTGAAAAAGGTAGCTCTCATAGGTCCTATGGTAAAAGATTCTATCAACCAGAATGGCGAATGGCAAGGTCGTGGCGACCGTGAGCTCAGCGCTTCTCTTTTCAAAGGATTACAAGAAGTGTATAAAGATAGTAAGGTGCAGTTCAGTTATGCCAAAGGTTGTACCCTTACTGCCACTACTTCTGCCGATATTGCCAAAGCAGTAGCCACTGCACGCGCTGCCGATGTAGCAGTGGTAGCCTTAGGTGAAGACTATAACTGGTCAGGTGAATCTGCTTGTCTCACCGATATACGTTTGCGCGCTCCTCAACGCGAATTGCTCCGTGCGCTCAAACAAACAGGCAAACCTATAGTGTTATTGGTGTATAGTGGTCGTCCGCTCGATCTCAGTGAAGAGAGTGAATTAGCCGATGCTATTTTGCAAGTGTGGTTCCCTGGTACTCAGTCAGGTTATGGTATCGCCGATGTATTAGCTGGTAAGTACAACCCTTCAGGGCGTTTGGTGATGAGTTTCCCTCGTAATGTTGGACAAGTGCCTATCTATTACAATCACAAGAACACCGGTCGTCCCGTAGATCCTAATAACCCAATGGGTGATTATCGTTCTAAATACGAAGATGCACCTATCACACCGCTCTATCCTTTTGGTTACGGATTGAGTTATACTACCTTTAATATTAGTAATGTACAGCTCAGCAGCGCCACCCTCAGCAAAGGAGGTAAACTCACCGTTACAGCACAAGTAGCCAATACCGGCAAACGTGATGGTGAAATAGTAGTGCAATTGTATATTCGCGATTTGGTGGGTACCGTAACCCGTCCAGTCAAAGAACTCAAAGGATTCCAAAAAGTGGCTCTCAAGACAGGTGAAAGCAAGCAAGTACAGTTTGAAATTACCGAAGACCTCTTAGCCTTCTACAACGCCGATTTGAAAAAAGTAACCGAACCTGGCGCTTTCAAACTTTGGGTAGCTCAACACTCTGCCGATAACAGCAACGAAAAAGATTTTGAACTAAAGTAGATTTTTTCCTTTCATTACACGCAAAAAGGATTGCTCTTGTAGGGCAATCCTTTTTTTTTGTTTTAGTGTATGATGTCTTATTCGCTAATTTTAGCCCACGTATCTTTTAAGCCTACAGTTTTGTTGAATACCAATTTTTCGGAGGTAGTATCAGGGTCTACACTGAAATATCCTAAACGTTGGAACTGTACCGTGTCGCCTGCTTCGGCGGTCTTGAGACTTGGCTCTACATAAGTAGTTACTATTTTTAGAGAATTGGGGTTGATGTAGTTTAAGAAGCTATCCTCTTGGCGGTCAGGTTCAGCAACGGTAAAGAGGCGGTCATAGAGGCGCGCTTCGGCTTCTATTGCGTGGGCTACTGATACCCAATGCAATGTACCTTTTACCTTGCGCATACTCGCTTCGGTACCACTACCGCTACGGCTGTCGGGGTCGTAAGTACAATGTATTTCGGTAATATTTCCTTGAGCGTCTTTCACTACGCTTTCAGCTTTGATGATATAAGCATTCTTCAAACGTACTTCTCCTCCTAATTTTAATCGGAAATACTTTTTATCAGCTTCTTCGCGGAAGTCGTCGCGCTCGATATACAATTCACGGCTAAAAGGCACCTTACGATAGGTCATAGGGGTTACCTCAGGGTTATTTTCGGCATCAAGCCATTCTTCTTGTCCCTCAGGATAATTGGTAATCACCACCTTCACAGGGTCGAGTACTGCCATTACGCGGTTCGCTTTTTTATTGAGATCTTCGCGCACGCAGAATTCTAAAAGAGATACATCGATGAGGTTTTCGCGTTTGGCAATACCAATGGTATCGGCAAATTTACGAATGGCTTCGGGGGTATACCCACGGCGACGTAAGCCTGAGATAGTAGGCATACGGGGGTCGTCCCAGCCTGCAACGTAGTTTTCGGTTACCAACTGCAAGAGTTTTCGCTTACTTACAATAGTATGACTCAAATTCCTCCGTGCAAATTCTCTCTGTTTCGGTCGTACGCTCCCCCTTTGAAGGGGGGTAGGGGGGATGTTACTTCCCTCTCCTTTGGGGAGGGCTGGGGTGGGGATTACCTGGTCTAAAAACCAATCGTACAACTCTCTGTGTGGTAAGAATTCCAACGTACAAAGGGAGTGAGATATTTGTTCGAGATAGTCGCTTTCTCCGTGCGCCCAGTCGTACATAGGGTAAATATGCCATTTGTCGCCTGTGCGGTGGTGAGAAGCGTTCATAATACGGTAGATGATAGGGTCGCGCATTAGCATATTAGGCGATGCCATATCTATCTTGGCGCGGAGTACATAAGTACCATTTTCAAACTCACCATTTTTCATACGCTCGAAAAGGGCGAGGTTTTCCTCAGGAGAGGTATTGCGATAGGGGCTCTCGGTTCCTGCTACCGTTGGCGTACCTTTTTGAGCGGCAATCTCTTCCGATGTTTGTTTATCTACATAGGCTTTCCCTTGTTTGATGAGCATTACCGCCCAGTCGTAAAGCTCTTGAAAATAGTCAGAAGCGTAGCATTCCTTATCCCATTTATAGCCGAGCCACGCTACATCGTGGCGAATTGCATCTACGTATTCTTGTTCTTCCTTAGAAGGGTTGGTATCGTCAAAACGCAAGTTTACAGGGGCGTTGTAGCGCAAGCCCAATCCGAAGTTGAGGCAAATAGAACTCGCGTGACCAAGGTGCAAATAGCCATTCGGTTCTGGAGGGAAGCGAAAGCGTAAGGCGCTGGCGGGAAAGCCTTTCGCAAGGTCTTCCTCAATGATATTTTCTATAAAGTTATTAGAGCGTTGTTCTTTTAATTCTTCTGACATCTTTTTTAATGATTAATGATGAATGGTAGATAGTTAATTCTTGTTTTCAAGGTGCAAAGATACAAATAATTTCTTAATTTACTAATTAACCAATTGCTCTCATTCTTTTGGCAAAAGCAATAGCTTCCACTATATTATCTACTTGTAGTTTTTCGAGGATATTTTGCCTATGGCGGTTTATTGTATGTACACTGATGTTCAATTTTTCGGAGATTTTTTTGCTGAACATTCCTTCATTTGCTAGTAGCAACATCTCTTTTTCGAGAGGCGTAAGTTGTATATCAGTACCAAAGGTCAACTCGAAAAGCACTATCTCGTCAGTAAGATAGTTGATTATCTGGAAACGTATTGGCTAGTTAGCCCACTGCTATGGAGAAGTGTCCATAAAGCCCATAGCCAACCAATTGTTACTTTGCACTGCCAAGAGTTGCATTTAGTAAATCACACGCGTGTACTTTTCCCTATTTAAAACTCTAAACTCGTATACATACTTGTATTGCACTTGCTGTTTAGCGGGCAAGTCTTCTAAAAATCTTCATATCTGAACGTGTATTTACTCAACTGCTCACTTCCCTTGCTTTGTATAGCAACATTTAGAGGTAAATCCGAGTGAGTTTTATCAGTAATAATAAACTCCCCGTGTCGTATGTATCACGCGGGGATTTTATTTTTGTAGCTACGGAAGCTTACTATGGTAATTTTGGACCTTTCCAGCCTCTGGTTACTAAAACATATTGAAAATAATCGGTAGTATATTTACCCTCCTCAGGTGTTATCTTTCCCATAAGGAAACTAATAGGTGATTTAAAACCAACAACATCTTGACAGTGTGCATAAGGAGAATCTTTACTGTTGAGCTTGTAAAGTACAATTGAAGGATTTTCAGAGGCTTCTTTGAAATTTTCTGCATTTGTGAAATAGAAGATAGGCCCATCGCAGTTTGCCCAAGAAATCATCTCGTTAGGGCTCGTTGGCATACCCAAACCTTTTGGAAGATACATTTCTGAATCGAAAGGACGATGCATCACAGAAATCACCGTATAATCTTTCTGTTTTAGAAGAGCAGCAAAACATTTTCTCCCGTTGTATTTTTCCTGATAGATATGTCCGCTACCCAAAGAGCAATAATAGTTTCTTTTTCTATCACTCACACTATCTAACTGCTTGATAGTTAAATCAAAATTACTCATCATAACACTATCGCGATTGTGCTTAAAGGCTTCTTGTTTACCTAAAAGTCCATAAACTCGTATCTTTTGATCCTTTGGTAGTGTTTGATTATAGTTGTAAAGTATCTTCCATTTTTCAAGATACTCCTGTGTTTGGCGCTGCGGGATATTCTCTTTAAGATTGTTGAAGTGTTGTTTCAACAACGTTTCATCAGGAGTGTCAGTATTTAGGTATTGATTCAGAAGTTCAGCATCTTCGGTAAAAAATTCATTAAAATAATCAGTAACTCCAAACTTTTTGTTCAGGTATATCAAGAGTTGAGCGTCAAAAAGTTGTGTCTTGGTAAATCCGTGAATCTCACCAAACATAAACACAGTAGATGTATTAACCTCTGCAAATAATGTTGTATCGGAGATAGTGCATTCTGACGGTAATATTATGCTATTAGCTTTAAGGTAATTTACTTTTTCTTCACTAATATTACCACGTAGGAAGAACCCATAAATAAAGAAATATGCAATAGGCAATACAGTTAAGAGCAAGAAAATAACAAGGATAGTAAGTAGTATTTTTTTTATTACTTTTTTCATAACATAACTATTTAGTTAATAAATATAAACACACAAGAATTTAAGTAAAAAGAATCTCATTTCCTTAAATTCACAACAAAAGTACAAAATTAATTTTAATGAATAGATAATTAATGAGTATTTTTTTGTACAGCAACATTTATAGGTAAGTCCGAGTGAATTTTATTTATTGCTTGATGTGCTATGACCCGTACTACGACCTTATTGCTTCAATGATATTACCTACTTGTAGTTTTTCGAGGATATTTTGGCGGTGGCGGTTTACGGTATGTACGCTGATGTTCAATTTTTCGGAGATTTCTTTACTGAACATTCCCTCTTTGGCAAGGGCGAGTATTTCTCTCTCGCGTGGGGTGAGGAGGGTATTAGTAGCACTTTCGATAGCAAAAGGTACAATCTCATCGGTAAGGCAGTTTTTTATCTGAAAGCGGACAGAAGTGTTTGCCGATTGTTCAGGAGCGAGGTCTATGATGCCCATTCCGAGAAAATTATCGTCTTTAAAGGCTAATATGCGCATTTGGTAAATCATTCGTACATACTTTCCTCTATCCAAGACTCTCATTTCATAGATATATTTGTAAGTTAGCTTTTCTTCCTCGGGGAGCGTGTCCAAAAACTCCCATACTTTTTTATCAATTCGTCTTACCACTTCTAAATCATCGGGATACACCAATTTCTCAATATTGAGTTTATCAGAAGCTTGAATATCTTCGGTTACATATTCGGTTACATAATAGTAACGACCGAATCTATCTAACAGAAAAACAGCAAAACTACCTGCTTCTTCTAAGATTTTTAAGTGTGGAATGTATTCCTGTGCTATTTCCTCTATGCTTTTATCGGTTGTCATCTTCAAAATGGTTATTTTTCAGTATTGTGTAGTTATGCCCGCCGGCGTAATTTTGCGCCAAAGATAATCAAATATTTTTAAAAGATGAAGAATCAAACACGAACCATTAGAAATTTATGTATTTTTATTTTCGTAGCCCTCAGTTGTGGCTGGATAGGCGTATGGGTTGATTCGCTTACGGGTGAAACGACAGGTGATTTCAGTGATACCAGTAATGGTACTAGCGGAATGGGTATTTTTATCGTTGCTCCAGTGCTTACTTGGCTTCTGTTGCGCGCCTTTATGGGTGATGGTTGGCGCGATGCAGGGTTGCGTCCGCTTATCAAGAAAAACTTACGTTGGTATGGGCTGGCAACCCTTATTTACCCTGCGGTGATTGCCGTTACCCTGCTTATAGGGGAGCTTTTTGGCTGGCTAGATGTACAAATCCGGTGGACGGACTACCTTGCGGGCTTTGGTATTTTTGTAGTAGCCGAATTTGTAAAGAATTTCTTTGAAGAATCGTCGTGGCGAGGGTATCTTACCGCCCGTTTGCTCAGTTTGAATATTAAAGATGTGTGGCTTTACCTCATTGTGGGGGTAGTGTGGTGCTCGTGGCATTGGCCTTACTTTTTCTACTTTATAAAACCCGAACAGATATTTGCTGTATTCCCTTACGATAAGGTTACTTTTTGTATAATGGCATTAGTGTGCTGCATCTCCTGGACGGTGATGTATACCGAACTTTTCCGCCTTACCAAGTCGATATGGCCTGGGGTGTGGATGCACGCTATTGAGGATACCACTATCAACAGTTTGATATACGATAAGCATATTTTTATAGAAACGGGCAAACATATACTCATTTCCCCTGTTTCGGGCATAATCCCTTGTCTGCTGTTCCTTGGCGTAGGTTTATGGCTACGAAGAATTAGACTTATACAAGAACAACTCTGACATTACAAGATATTAACATTTGGTAAAATAAGATTATTCGTGTAAGATAACCGTCTCCTAAATCTCTTTCTGAGGGAATAGGAGATGGTTTTCTTTACCTTAGCGTTACTATGTTCTTTTTATTAGAGAGATATCTAAATCGCTTTCCCTCTGCCTTTCAGTCCCTACATTTTCTTCTTCCAAGATAACCAGCGAATGTTCATAGCTGGGTATGTGCACTGTGATAGCAGAGTATGCGATAGCGGAGATGTTTACTCCCTTTATTACCGTCAAAACCAGTGTTTACCACTCTTTTTTAACTTTTTATTCTCAATTACTTACATACTCTATTTCCAATTCTTCAAAAACCCTTTACTCTTCTTTCTCACCTCACTTCTCTCATAACAACCTGTGTAACTCACATACTTTTCTTTGCGAATATTTGTCATTTCCCTAAAAACACCTACCTTTGCCACCTCAGTAGCCACTAATTATTATACTTATGCCTACTTACAACAAAATATTCGAAAACAATCGTCAATGGGTAAAACACCGCAAAGAGGGCGACCCTCATTTCTTCAAGAAACTCGCCGAAGACCAAAACCCCGATTACCTCTATATAGGTTGCTCCGATAGTCGTGTAGCTGCCGAAGAGTTAATGGGTGTAGGTCCTGGTAAAGTGTTTGTACACCGCAATATTGCCAATGTAGTAAACACCCTCGATATGAGCTCTACTGCCGTGATACAATACGCCGTCGAACACCTGCAAGTAAAGCATATTGTCGTATGTGGTCATTACGATTGCGGAGGTGTAAAAGCTGCTATGCAAGCCAAAGACTTTGGTTTGTTAAACCCTTGGTTACGTACCATTCGCGATGTATACCGCTTGCATCAAGCAGAACTCGATGCCATTACTGATGCCGACCACCGTTACCGCCGTTTGGTAGAACTGAACGTAGAAGAACAGTGTTTCAATGTTACCAAAATGGCAGTTGTGCAAGAAAGTTATCTCAAACACCAATACCCTGCTGTTCACGGTTGGGTATTCGATATTCACACCGGCGAACTCATAGACCTTAATCTCGACTTCGAAGCCTTCCTTCATAAAATCCAAAAGATATACGACCTCACCGGACAAGAATGGTATAAACCCTACTAATTTCACTCAATAGTTAAAAGTCAAAAGACGTCATATATTAGCTCCAACTATTCTATGGCTACTTTACAACGAACTTATATTAAATACAATTTCTCTCAAAAACTTCTTTATAAACACCTATTCTACCACGTCTATCTTTTCGCTCCCCTAAGTCTCTCCGATAGCACCCACTTTTTTAACCTATCTCATAAAACTTTTTCACCGCCTCACCCTCGTTATTCGTCCCCCGTCATTACTTCTCTTTTCCGTCCCTACATTCCCCCTCATTGAGGAAGTCCGCGAGAGCGGAGTATGTGTAAAAGGGGGAGGTTATCCCCTATTGCTTATGCCCTAAGACCCCACACCACCCCATTTTCTCATTTCCAAATTTGCTAATTCCCTAATTATTCCTTCTCTTTTCCGTCACTACATTCCCCCTCTCCTTGGGAGAAGTCTCCGAATAGGAGAGTATGTGATTGGGGTGAGGATTCCCTTTCTTTCGCCTCGAACCCCCGTTTTTCCCATTTTTATACTCGTTGTATCATATTATGAATCAACTATTTATATACCCTTTCTATACCAATCGTCCAAGATTCGTATAAGCTTCCTATAAGCTCTCTATAAGCTAACCCCACCCTCCTTACAGCCTTTTTTCATCAAAACTCCTTTTAACTCTCTTCCGAACTCCTCCGATATCTTCCGAATCCTCCAACCCTCCATATTTGCTAATTTTCAAATTTGCTAATCTACTAATTTTTTCCCGCCCGTCGTGCTACGGCTGTCTGTGTGGCTGGCACCTTTGGCAAAGTTGATTAGTGGTATTATTGACATTTCTGGTATTATTGACATTTACCTCATTTTCTCATTCTCTCATTTTCTAATTTGCTAATTTTCCCCGCCCGTCGTGCTACGACCTCACACCCGCCTGTGTGGCTCACACTTTCTTCCTTTTTCTTTTGAAAAGTGTTAAAATTAATAATAATACACTTTCTTTTATTTTCTCCTTATCTATTGTAATTCATATGATTATCCCCTCTATTTAGCGAAGTATATAAAATTATTTAAAAATATTAGCTATAATTGTTTGGTAGATATAATAAATAGTTGTACTTTTACGCCGTAAATTTCATTTAATAGCCAAACTTATGAAAAGAAAGTATTTAACATTTGTTATGTTTGTGTTAAGTTGCTTTTTAACAACTCTTATGGCACAAACCATCTCAGTAAAAGGTAAAGTTACTGACGATAAGAAAACGCCTTTACCCGGAGTTTCCGTAGTGGTTAAAGGCTCCACGCACGGTACATCTACTGATTTTGACGGTAATTACCAAATCCAAGCCAAAGCAGGCGATGTGCTTGAGTTTAGCTTTGTAGGGTTTACTACCCAGACTAAAAAAGTTGTAGGGGGGGGGAATTCTTATACAGTTAATGTACAACTAAAAGAAGATACCCAGCAACTCAGCGAAGTGGTAGTGGTGGGGTTTGCCACTCAAAAGAAAGAAAACCTTACAGGTGCAGTAACCTCAGTAGATTCCAAAGCATTAGAGAATCGCCCCGTAAACAACGTAACCCAAGCCTTACAAGGAAACGTTTCGGGGTTGAACTTTTCGGTAGGAAATGGAGGTGGACAGTTGGATAGTAACCTTTCATTCAACATTCGCGGAACAGGTACTATTGGTTCAGGTTCTAGTGGTAGTCCGTTAGTACTTATAGATGGTATGGAAGGCGATATGAATACTTTAAATCCTAATGATATAGAAAGTATTTCGGTATTGAAAGATGCAGCTTCGGCTTCTATTTATGGGTCTCGTGCAGCTTTTGGGGTGATTTTGGTAACTACTAAATCAGGTAAAGATGGTAGAATGACAATGAATTATAGTACCAATTACCGTCTTGCCTCACCAGTAGGTATCCCTAATATGTTGGATTCAGAAAGTTTTGCTTATTACTTCAATGAAGCTCAAAAGAATAACGGAGGAGCTCCTGTATTTGAAGATCGTATTGTGCAGAATATCAAGGCATATAAAGCAGGATTGCTAAAAGATGCTACCGATTGGAACCCAACCAAAGATGGAAACGGTGCTTGGAATGACTACAAGCAAAGTTGGGCTAATGTAGATTGGTTTAAAGAGTTTTATAGAACTTCTGCTCCTTCACAAGAGCATAATTTCACAGCTCGTGGAGGTACTGAAAAGATAAAATATTACGTGTCATTAGGTTGGCTTGATGCTGAGGGATTATCTCGCTATAATACCGATAAAATGTCGCGTTATTCAGCACAAGGGAAAATATCAGCACAAATACTTCCTTATTTAAAGTTGGATTATAATTCCCGTTTTAGTCGTATAGATTTCTCCCGTTCTTCTTATTTAGGAGGATTATTTTTCCACAATATAGCAAGACGTTGGCCTACTTTGCCACTCAAAGATCCCAATGGGCATTATATGAATGGTAATGAGATAGCACAGCTTAATGAAGGACGCGATAAAACACAAAGTGATGAACTTACCCAACAATTAGCTTTGGTATTCAACCCTATAAAAGGATGGGTAACCAATGTAGAGCTCAACTATCGCACTTCTACTGTCTTTAATAATTGGTACTACTTGCCTATCTACAAATATGGCTTACACGGAGAGCCTATTGCTATCTCACGTGATGGTTCAGCACCTGCAGGTCATTCAAAAATAAGTGAAGCAGCAGGGCGTTATAACTTCTTTAATACCAATATTTATTCATCTTACACAAAAGAAATTGAAAAACATACGGTTACTGTTTTAGCAGGGTTTCAATCTGAACTAAACAAAACACGTCATTTTTGGGCTTCTCGTGATGGTTTGTACAGCAAAAACTCTCTTTCACTGAACACCTCAGGAGGAAAAAATGATGATGTAGGAGGTGATTATCAACACTGGTCAACCGCAGGTTTCTTTGGTAGGATCAACTACAATTATGACAGCAAATACTTATTGGAAGTGAATGCTCGTTATGACGGTAGTAGCCGTTTCTTGCGCGACCAACGTTGGAACTTGTTTACTTCAGCTTCTGTCGGTTGGAATATTGCCAAAGAAAGCTTTTGGGAACACCTTGGCAAATTTGGTGAAGCGGTAAGTGAGTTTAAGCTAAGAGGTTCTTATGGAGAATTGGGTAACCAAAATACTGATAGCTGGTATCCTTTCTATCAAACAATGAATATAGGGGCTAACAATGGTAATTGGCTACTCAATGGAGATAAGACCAATACAGCCTACGCTCCAGGGTTAATAGCCTCTACTCTTACCTGGGAAAAAGTAGCTTCTTGGAATGCTGGTTTTGACCTAACAGCTTTAAAAAACCGTTTTAAGTTTACTTTTGAATTGTTTAGCCGTAAAACCTATAATATGGTAGGTCCTGCACCAGAACTTCCTCCTGTATTGGGTACTTCTCCTGCTCGTATCAACAATACCGATATGGTATCAAACGGATTTGAAATTATAACCAGCTGGAATGACAAAATAGGAGAAAATTTCTCGTACAACATTAAAGCTAATCTTACCGACAGCCGTCAAAAAATTACAAAATACCCTAACAAGAATAACTCCTTAGGAAATTATTACGAAGGACAGTATTTGGGTGAAATATGGGGCTACCAAACACGTGGCATTGCTAAAACAGATGCAGAGATGACCGAATGGTTAAAAACACACGACCAAAGTGCTTTGGGTAACAACTGGGCAGCAGGTGATATAATGTATGAAGACCTCAATGGTGATGGTAAAATCAACGGAGGTTCTAATACTGTGGGTGACCCAGGTGATAGAAAAATTATAGGAAACACTACTCCTCGCTATAATTTTGGACTACTTGTTGATTTGAAATACAAAAACGTATATTTCAGTATGTTTTGGCAAGGTACAGGTAAGCGCGATTTAATCTTCAACGACTCTCCTTATTTTAGAGGAGCTAACCAAAACGTATGGCAATCAGCAGGCTTTAAAGAGCATTTAGATTACTTCCGTCCCGAAGGTACTGACAGTCCTTTTGGTACTAATGTAGATGCGTATTACCCACGTCCTACTATGGACGGTGGAGGAAAGAACTTTGTGGGTCAAACCCGTTGGGTACAAAATGCAGCCTATGTGCGTTTGAAAAATATACAATTAGGTTATGACTTCCCTTCTGATATTATGAAAACTATTGGTATAGACAATTTGCGAATTTATATCTCAGCCGATAACGTATTTACCTTTACCAAACTCTCTAAGATATTCGACCCAGAAGCCAATGGAGGTTCTTGGGGACAAGGCAAGCTATACCCTCTTTCAAGAGTGATTTCAACAGGATTAAGTTTAACCTTCTAAAAGACTAATACGATGAAAAAGATATATAAAAATATAATCATAGCTACCTTTTCGGTAGGGCTTATAGGATGTAATAAGTTTTTGGATAGAGAGCCATTATCAAACATCACTCCTCAACAGTATTTCAATACCGAATCGGATATGGCGGCATATACCATTAGTTATTATAATTTTCCTACTCACGGAGGATATAGTATAGGGCGATTCAAAGCAGATAATGGTACTGACAACCAAGCCGATAGAAGTCCTAATGCTGCATGGCTAAAAGGACAATGGCACGTACCTACTGGAACAGATGGGTATGATTTTGGGAATATCAGAGCTATCAACTATTTTATAGCAGAAGTAACCCCAAAAATAGAGGAAGGAAAAGTAGTAGGAAATCCTGCTAATATCAACCACTACTTAGGTGAAGCATACTTTTTAAGAGCTTATGAATATTTTAATCGTTTAGAAAATTACGGAGATTTTCCTATTATAAAAACAGTACTTCCCGATAATGAAGACGAGCTAATAGAAGCTTCCAAACGTCGCCCTCGCAATGAGGTAGCCCGCTTTATCTTAGAAGATTTAGACAAAGCTATCAGTTTATTAAAATCAAGTCCTGTGGAAGGTAAAAATCGTATCA
The DNA here is from genome assembly GCF_000023285.1 of Capnocytophaga ochracea DSM 7271. Taxonomy (NCBI): domain Bacteria; kingdom Pseudomonadati; phylum Bacteroidota; class Flavobacteriia; order Flavobacteriales; family Flavobacteriaceae; genus Capnocytophaga; species Capnocytophaga ochracea. Next base: position 1,361,713 of record NC_013162.1, read on the forward strand.
GCAAAGAAGTTGCGCAGCTTTTCCGCTCGCGTGTAGCTCTTTTTGAAGGTACTTGGCTCAAATATCACAAAGGTACAGCCCACGTGCCAGGAGGTGCTGGTTGGCCAGGGGCTAATATGCCTTACTTATCAGGATTTTCTATTAACATAGACACTGAAATTAATTACTTTTTGACAGAAGCAATGACTTCTGCCAAAGCTGTAGCCGATGCTTTTCCATTAGTAACCAACAACCACAATACTACTGGTGCTGATGTATTTAGTAATCCTTATTTCAAAATGTATGGAGACAATAGTCTATCAGGCTATTCAGAAGTGTTGTTTTGGAGACAGTACAGTGCTGAAAAAAGTGTAGGACATTATACCAATGGTTTCTTGACTGGTGGTGGTAACAGTGGGTATACACGTGGTTTTGTAGATACTTTCTTGATGAAAAACGGTTTGCCTATTTACGCCAATGGTTCTGGCTACCAAGGTGATACCGATCTTACTACTGTAAAAGTAAACAGAGATGAGCGCTTGCAACTCTTTATGCGTGTACCAGGTGATTATTTGGCTGTTACTCAGCAAGTGAATAACTATCCTGACATTATCAACTCAATAGTTGAAAGAAAATCGGTAACAGGATATGACGTAAAAAAAGGATTGAATGGCGAAGCTAAGTATCTTACCGATGCAGTGCTTACTGAGACAGGTTGTATAGTATTCCGTGCTGCCGAGGCTTACCTTAACTATATTGAAGCTTGCTATGTAAAAAACAATAGCCTTGATAATGATGCTAGCCGTTATTGGAAAGCTTTACGCGCTCGTGCTGGAGTCAGTGAGGATTATAGTGCTACTATAGCCGCTACCGACCTTAACAAAGAAAACGACTGGGCGGTCTATTCAGCAGGACAAAAGGTAGATGCTACTTTGTATAATATTCGTCGTGAACGCCGTTGTGAGTTCATAGCTGAGGGAATGCGCAATAACGACCTTCGTCGTTGGCGCGCTATGGATCAGCTCCGCAATTATCAAATAGAAGGAATGAATCTTTGGACAAGTATGTATGATAAGGATACTTATAAGAATACTGATGGTACTTCTAAATTAATAGCTTTACCTGCTGCGAGTCCTAATATATCGGCAAAAGCGTTGAGCGTGTACATTCGTCCTTACCAAATTATACAACAAAATAACTTGTATTACAATGGTATTACTTGGACAAAAGCACACTACCTATCACCTATTGGTTTTGAAAACTTCTTGCGTACTTCCAAAGGCGGCAATATAGCCACTTCGGTTGTTTATCCAAATCCATATTGGCCAGCACAAGCCGATGGTATTCCTACTGAATAATGTTTAAAATAACATCTTTCATAACATAATTTTTATTGCTTAAATAGAAAAAGCTACCCCTCAAAGGTAGCTTTTCCTATTTTATAGCTATTTGCTATAAACTTTTTCATCGCCCCACCTTTCGTCATTTGTCATTCGTCTCTCGCAATTTCTTCTCCTTTCCGTCACTACATTCCCCCTCATTGAGGGGGCTAGGGGGAGGTTATCTCCTAGTGCCTGTGGCCTAAGGCCTAGTGCCTATTCTCTTTTCTTTCGCCTCGAAACCCCGTTTTTAACATTTTTTGCATTGCTGTGTTATACTATGAGTTAACCACTTATATACCCTTTCTATACCAATCGTCCAAGATTCGTATAAGCTTCCTATAAGCTCTCTATAAGCTGACCCCACCCTCCTTACACCTTTTTTTCACCAAAACTTCTCTCGGCTCTCTTCCGCTCTTTTCCGTTTCCTTCCGAATCCTCCTAACAGTCCCCAACACATCGCTTTTTCATCTCAACCTTTGCCAAAGTTAATCGCCCGTCGTGCTACGGCTGCCTGTGTGGCTGGCACCTTTGCCAAAGTTGAATAGTGGTATTATTGACATTTCTGGTATTATTGGCATTTACCTCATTTTCTCATTTTCTCATTTTCTCATTCTCTAATTTTCTCATTCTCTTTAAATTATTTTAAACTCAAAATTCTGTTCTCATATTTCTTGCACAATTCAAAAAAAGAAAGTACATTTGTAGCCGTTAATAACCCATAAAATTTCATATTATGCCCTATTTATTTTACATTTTATTCTTTTTTGTATTAGTATTTTTACTATCTACTTTCTTCACCGTGCGCCAACAAACCGCCGTGTCAGTAGAACGTTTCGGTAAATTCGAAAGCATTCGTCATTCGGGTTTACAAATGAAAATACCTATCATCGATAAAGTAGCCGCTCGCATCAGCCTCAAAATCCAACAGCTCGATGTCATTGTCGAAACCAAAACTTTGGACGATGTATTCGTCAAAATCAAAGTATCAGTACAGTTCGTGGTGATTAAAGAAAAAGTATACGATGCCATTTACAAGCTCGAATACCCACACGACCAGATTACCAGCTATGTATTCGACGTAGTCCGCGCCGAAGTCCCTAAGATGAAACTCGACGATGTATTCGTTAAGAAAGACGATATCGCCATCGCCGTAAAACGCGAAGTACAAGAATCGATGGAAACTTACGGTTACGACATCATCAAAACCTTAGTAACCGATATCGACCCCGATGCCCAAGTAAAAGCCGCAATGAACCGTATCAATGCCGCCGAACGCGAAAAAGTAGCAGCTCAATACGAAGGTGATGCACAACGCATCCTCATCGTCGAAAAAGCAAAAGCAGAAGCCGAAAGCAAACGTTTGCAAGGTCAAGGTATCGCCGACCAGCGTCGTGAAATTGCTCGCGGATTGGTAGAGAGTGTAGACGTATTGCATAAAGTAGGTATCAGCTCGCAAGAAGCTTCTGCGCTTATTGTGGTTACTCAACACTACGACACCTTGCAAGCCGTAGGTCAGCAAACCAATAGTAATCTTATCCTACTTCCTAACTCACCCGAAGCAGGTAGTGAGATGCTCAATAATATGATTACCTCCTTCACCGCTTCAGCTCAAGTAACCGAAACCTTGAAGAAAAAGAAAAACGACTAACTCACTGTTAAATAATATAGATTTTAAAAGCTATTCATTTTTTTTGAATAGCTTTTTTTTGTGGTTATTGCTAAAATTGCTAATTTTGCACTCTGTAATAATTTTTTGCCGTATACACTCTGCCAAAGTGTAGTAACGCTTGATTGAAGATTGAAAAAAAACAACTATGAAAATATCATATAACTGGTTAAAACAATATTTGAAGTTAGAAATGCCTGCTGAAGATACAGCGGTCATCCTTACTGATTTAGGCTTAGAAGTAGAAGGGATTGAACACTTCGAAAGCGTAAAAGGTGGGCTCAAAGGGGTAGTGGTAGGTCACGTACTCGAATGCGAAAAACACCCTAACGCCGATAAACTTAAAATCACCAAAGTAGATGTAGGGGGCGAAGCTCCTTTGCAAATCGTTTGTGGAGCTCCTAATGTAGCACAAGGGCAGAAAGTGCTTGTAGCCACTATTGGCACAGTACTCTACGACAAAGCAGGTAAGCCTTTCGAAATTAAGAAAGGTAAAATTCGTGGCGAAGAGAGTTACGGTATGATTTGTGCTGAAGACGAACTCGGCTTAGGCGAAAGTCACGATGGCATTATGGTGCTCGACAGTAAATGGGAAGTAGGTACCCCTGCCAGTAAGGTGTTTGAGGTAGAAACCGACGAGGTATTCGAAATAGGACTGACTCCTAACCGCGCCGATGCAATGAGCCACTACGGTGTAGCACGCGACTTACGTGCAGGCTTGATGCAAAAAGGTATTTCATTAGAGCTCATCACTCCTTCTATTACAAAATTCCACGTCGATAACCGTTCACTTAAAATGGATATAGAGGTACAGAACAAAAAACTCGTACCTCGCTATACCGGTGTTACCATTAGTAATGTACGCGTAGACGAATCGCCTGAATGGTTACAAAACAAACTCAAAGCCATAGGCATTACTCCTAAGAACAACGTAGTAGATGCTACAAACTACGTACTGCACGGAATGGGACAACCGATTCACGCTTTTGATGCCGACCATATTATTGGTCGCAAGGTGATTGTAAAGAATGCCGATGAAGGCACAAAGTTTAAAACCCTCGACGGAGTAGAACGCACCCTCAACGCTGAAGACATTATGATTTGTGATGCCGAAAAACCTCTCTGTATAGCAGGGGTATTAGGCGGTGAAAACTCAGGTATCACTCATTTTACTCGCAATGTATTTTTAGAAAGTGCTTATTTCGATGCTGTATCGGTGCGCAAAACAGCCAAACGTCACGGCATCAATACCGATGCTTCTTATCGCTTTGAGCGCGGTATTAATATAGAAGATTGTAAATACGCCCTAATGTATGCCGCAGTACTGATTGAAAATATTGCAGGAGGGGTTATATCATCAGATGTGATAGATTTTTATCCTAAAAAGCAAGAAGATTTTCAGGTGTTTCTTACTTTTGAGAAAATAGATAAACTTATTGGTCAGAAGATTTCACGCGATACGATTAAGGCTATCTTACACTCTTTAGATATCAAAGTAAATTCGTTTACCGAACGTGGGTTAGGTTTGTCAGTCCCTTCGTACCGCGTAGATGTACAGCGTGAAGCCGATGTAATAGAGGAAATCCTTCGTATCTATGGCTACAACAATGTCATTTTCTCTGAAAAGCTAAATGCTACAATGGCGCATTCTAACAAATACGACGACCACAATATACAAAATGTGGTAGCCGACCAGTTGGTAGCGAAAGGCTTCTTTGAGATAATGACCAACAGTCTTGTGTCAGAAAAAGAGATTACTACTTATGCCGAAAATCCAGAGCAAGCAGTAAAACTCCTCAATCCTTTGAGTAGCGATTTGGGCTATATGCGTAAAAATCTAGTGTTTTCAGGCTTAGAAGTGATTGCTTATAATAACAACCGCAAACGCTCCGATTTGAAATTGTTCGAGTTTGGCAAGAACTATCACTATATCGATGGCAATTATACTGAAAACAAGCATTTGGTGTTATATCTCACAGGTAATACCCAACCTGAGTATTGGGGCGCTCCCGCTCAAAAAACCTCTTTCTTTGAGCTCAAAGGAGTAGTGGAATCTCTCTTCGAACGTCTCGGCTTGAAGGAAATCACTATTTTACCTTTAGAAGCTAACGACACGTTGAGTAGTGAAGGATTCCGTTGGCAAATAGGGGAGACCCTTTTAGGAACGATAGGAGTAGTAAAAAGCAAAGTGCTTAAAGATTTCGATATCAAACAAGAGGTGCTTGTAGCTGATTTGCATTGGGAAGTAATTTTAGAACAAGTACAAGACCATAAAGTGGTATATAAGGAAATCTCTAAATACCCCGAAGTACGTCGTGACTTAGCTCTTTTGCTCGATGAGAAAGTAACCTTTGCCGACCTTTACGAAAAGGCATATGCTACCGAGAAAAACCTCTTAAAACACGTAAATCTTTTTGATGTGTACCAAGGCGACAAACTACCCGAAGGCAAGAAGAGCTATGCCCTCAGTTTTGTACTTCAAGACAACAATAAAACTCTTACCGATAAACAAATCGACAAAACGATGCAACACCTCCAAGATGCTTTTGAAAAGCAATTTGGCGCAGCATTAAGAGAGTAAAAAATAAGACGGCGTAAAAAAGCCGTCTTATTTTGTTATGCTCCTTAGTCTTATTTTGTTATGCTCCTTAATAGTGTTTAGTTCTCAAATTAAGACTATTGTTATAGAACAAAATTAGAATTATTTTGTGATATTTGTAACAAATCACAACTTTTTCATAACTACTTATGTTACACTAATTTCTAAAACTAAATCTCATTAAAATATTGGTAATCAACGATAATATAGTGTCTATACCTCTTGTTTCTTACCTCCTATCTCTTATCTCTTATCTCTCATTTCTCACCTCTTATTCTATCAGAGACTTTTGCAGTTTTAAAAAATAGTTGTACTTTTGCACCCGCTTTGGATAATTAAGTCCAAACCTCTAAGTCCTATGGACTAATCTCTAAGGACTAACAACAAGTAAACAAATAAACAAATATATAGTATTGTAAATTATGCCAACAATTTCACAATTAGTACGAAAAGGAAGGACCAGAATTACCAAGAAGAGTAAATCGGTTGCTTTGGATTCGTGCCCACAACGCCGAGGTGTATGTACACGTGTGTACACCACAACGCCTAAAAAGCCGAACTCAGCTATGCGTAAAGTAGCTCGTGTTCGCTTGACTAATGGCAATGAGGTGAACGCTTACATACCTGGTGAAGGTCACAACCTCCAAGAACACTCGATAGTATTGGTACGAGGCGGAAGGGTAAAAGATTTACCAGGTGTTAGATACCACATTGTTCGTGGTGCTCTCGATACGGCTGGTGTAGCAGGTAGAACGCAACGCCGTTCTAAATACGGTGCAAAACGCCCTAAACCAGGACAAGCAGCTCCCGCCGACAAAAAGAAAAAGTAATTTAACACACAAAATCTTTTAACTGAAAAGAAATGAGAAAAAGACAGGCTAAAAAACGCCCCCTTTTACCAGACCCTAAGTTTAACGACCAATTGGTTACGCGTTTCGTGAATAACCTTATGTGGGACGGTAAAAAGTCAGTGGCTTTTAAAGTATTCTACGACGCAATTGATATCGTAGAACAAAAGAAGAATAACGACGAAAAGTCGGCATTAGATGTTTGGAAAGACGCTCTTAGCAATGTGATGCCTCACGTTGAGGTGCGTTCACGTCGCGTGGGTGGTGCTACCTTCCAAATTCCTATGCAAATCCGCCCAGACCGTAAAGTGTCTATGGCGATGAAATGGCTCATCGGTTTCGCTCGTAAACGCAATGAGAAATCAATGGCTCAGAAATTGGCTGCCGAAATTATCGCTGCCTCTAAAGAAGAAGGTGCTGCTGTGAAGAAAAAAATGGATACGCACCGTATGGCTGAAGCTAACAAAGCATTCTCACACTTTAGATTTTAATTAACACGATGAGTAGAGATTTAAAATATACAAGAAACATAGGTATTGCCGCGCATATCGATGCCGGTAAAACTACAACTACTGAACGTATCCTTTTCTATACTGGTAAAACGCACAAAATCGGTGAAGTACACGATGGTGCTTCTACTATGGACTGGATGGAACAAGAAGCTGAACGCGGTATCACTATCCAATCAGCAGCGACAACTTGTAAATGGAACTTTCCTACCGAAAATGGTAAACCTACCGCCGATGCTAAAGAGTATCACTTCAACATTATCGATACCCCAGGTCACGTCGATTTTACCGTTGAGGTAAACCGTTCCTTACGTGTACTCGACGGCTTAGTATTCCTTTTCTCTGCCGTTGATGGGGTAGAACCTCAATCGGAAACCAACTGGCGTTTGGCTGATAACTACAAAGTACCTCGTATTGGGTTTGTAAACAAAATGGACCGTCAAGGAGCTAACTTCCTCAACGTTTGCAACCAGGTAAAGGATATGCTAAAATCTAACGCTGTGCCTATCGTATTGCCTATCGGTGACGAGGCTGACTTTAAAGGCGTTGTAGATTTGATTAAAAATCGCGCCATCGTATGGCACGAAGAAAACTCAGGTTCTACTTTCGATATAGTAGAAATTCCTGCTGATATGAAAGAGGATGTAGCCAAATATCGCGCTCAATTAATTGAAGAAGTAGCGGGCTATGACGAAGGATTACTTGAGAAATTTATGGAAGATGAAAGCTCAATTACTGAAGACGAAATCCATAAGGCATTGCGCGCAGCAGTAATGGATATGGCTATCATTCCTATGGTATGCGGTTCATCATTTAAAAATAAAGGGGTACAATTTATGCTTGATGCGGTATGTCGTTATTTGCCATCACCGCTTGATAAAGAAGCTATTGAGGGTACTAATCCTGAAACAGGTGAGCCTGCACTCCGCAAGCCAGCCGTTGACGCTCCTTTTGCAGCCTTGGCATTCAAGATTGCTACTGACCCTTACGTAGGTCGTTTAGCATTCTTCCGCGCTTATTCTGGTCACCTCGATGCAGGTTCTTATGTGTTGAACACTCGTTCAAACAACAAAGAGCGTATCTCTCGTATCTACCAGATGCACGCTAATAAACAAAACCCTATCGAATATATTGAAGCTGGTGATATAGGGGCTGCAGTAGGTTTTAAAGATATCAAAACGGGTGATACCCTTTGCGATGAGAAATATCCTATCGTACTCGAAAGTATGGTATTCCCTGATCCAGTAATCGGTATCGCTGTAGAGCCTAAAACAAAAGCCGACGTTGATAAATTAGGTATGGCTTTAGCTAAACTCGCTGAAGAAGACCCAACCTTCCAAGTAAAAACGGACCAAGCCTCTGGGCAAACTATCATTTCTGGTATGGGTGAGTTACACTTGGATATCATTGTAGACCGTCTCAAACGTGAGTTCAAAGTAGAAGTAAACCAAGGACAACCTCAAGTAGAGTATAAAGAGGCTATCACTGCTAAAGCTGACCACCGCGAAGTTTACAAAAAGCAAACAGGTGGACGTGGTAAATTTGCCGACATCGTATTCCGTATGGAACCAGCCGAAGAAGGCAAAGTAGGTCTTGAGTTCGTAAACGAAATCAAAGGTGGTAACATTCCTAAAGAGTATATCCCATCAGTTGAAAAAGGTTTCAAAGAAGCAATGAAAAATGGACCTTTGGCAGGATTCGAAATGGATGCGATGAAGATTGTTCTTATCGATGGTTCATTCCACCCTGTCGATTCAGACTCATTGTCATTCGAGTTGGCAGCCAAATTGGGGTACAAAGAAGCTGCTCGTGCTGCAAAAGCTGTATTGATGGAGCCTATTATGAAATTGGAAGTTATTACTCCAGAGGAAAATATGGGTGATATCGTAGGAGACTTGAACCGCCGTCGTGGTCAAGTAAACAATATGGACGACCGTAACGGTGCCAAAGTAATTAAAGCATTTGTTCCACTATCTGAAATGTTCGGTTATGTAACAGCGCTTCGCACTCTTTCATCAGGTCGTGCTACTTCTACAATGGAGTTCTCTCATTATGCTGAAACTCCTTCAAACATTGCAGACGAAGTAATTAAAAATGCCAGAGGCAACTAATTTATTGAAAAAATGGGTAATCAACAAAAAATAAGAATAAAGTTAAAATCTTACGACCATAACTTGGTAGATAAATCTGCTGAGAAAATCGTAAAAACAGTAAAAGCAACAGGTGCAGTAGTTACAGGTCCTATTCCATTACCTATACACAAGAAAATCTTTACTGTGTTGCGCTCACCTCACGTAAATAAAAAAGCACGTGAACAGTTCCAATTGAGCTCTCATAAGCGTCTTTTAGATATCTATAGCTCTTCATCAAAAACTATTGATGCTTTGATGAAATTGGAATTGCCAAGTGGTGTAGAAGTAGAAATCAAAGTTTGATAACTTTACTAAAATGTCCCGAAACTGTGGGTTAGGGAAAAACGGATAAAAATGATTCAGGGTTAAAAAGCCTCGGGCATTTTTTGACCCTGAAATATTTCTACACCTTAGGGAATAGGTTTTACTCCTAACACCTAAAAACAAGTAATAACTTAATAACAAATATTTAATTTTATGTCTGGGTTAATCGGAAAAAAAGTAGGAATGACCAGTATTTTTGATGAGAACGGAAAAAATATTCCTTGTACCATCATCGAAGCAGGTCCTTGCGTAGTTACCCAAGTCAGAACCAAAGAGGTTGATGGCTATGATGCTCTTCAACTTGGTTTCGATGACAAAGCAGAAAAACGTGCTACCAAAGCAGAGCTTGGTCACTTCAAAAAAGCAGGTACTTCTGTAAAGAAAAAAGTTGTTGAATTCCAAGGTTTTGAAGACAATTACAAATTAGGTGATACTATCACCGTAGATTTCTTCACCGAAGGAGAGTTTGTGGATATCACAGGCGTTTCTAAAGGTAAAGGTTTCCAAGGGGTGGTACGTCGCCACGGTTTTGGCGGAGTAGGTCAAACTACTCACGGTCAGCACAACCGCCTCAGGGCACCAGGTTCAGTAGGTGCTTCGTCTTACCCTTCTCGCGTATTCAAAGGTATGCGTATGGCTGGACGTATGGGAGCTGAAAAGGTAACAGTACAAAACTTGAAAGTATTGAAAGTGGTTGCTGAGAAAAATCTTTTAGTCGTAAAAGGTTGTATTCCAGGTCACAAAAATGCTTACGTAACTATTCACAAATAATGGAAGTAGCAGTATTAAACATACAAGGAAAAGAAACAGGTAGAAAGGTAACCCTTTCTGATGCTGTGTTCGGTATTGAGCCTAACAATCACGTAGTATACTTAGATGTTAAACGCTATTTAGCTAACAAACGTCAAGGTACTCACAAGGCTAAAGAAAGAAACGAAGTTGCTGGAAGTACTCGCAAAATCAAAAAACAAAAAGGTACTGGTACAGCTCGTGCAGGTAGCGTAAAATCTCCTGTATTTGTGGGTGGTGGACGCATATTCGGTCCTCGTCCTAAAGACTATACACAAAAACTTACTAAAAACGTAAAACGCTTGGCTCGCCGTTCTGCCCTCAGCGCTAAAGTGCAAAACCAAGCCCTCGTTGTAGTTGAAGATTTGAATTTCGACGCTCCAAAAACTAAAGATTTCACCGCAGTTGTAAAATCTTTGGGCTTAGAAAATAAAAAATCACTTTTTGTGTTGCCAAATACAAATAATAACGTATATTTGTCCTCTCGTAATGTACCTACTTCAAGCGTAGTAACTGCTTCAGAATTAAACACTTATCAATTAGTGAACGCTTCAAATGTAGTACTTACTGAGAGCTCAGTAGCAGTTTTAGAGTCAATTTTAACAAAATAAGAAGAAAATGAGCGTATTAATTAAACCTGTAAATACAGAAAAAGCAAACGAAAATAGCGAGTTGAGAAACTGCTATACATTCGTAGTAGCTAAGGACGCTAACAAGATTCAAATCAAAAATGAAGTTGAAGCTACTTATGGCGTTAAAGTGAAATCCCTACGTACCCTTAACTACGGCCCTAAACGATCTACTCGTTATACAAAAACAGGCTTGCAAATGGCTAAAACCAACGCTGTGAAAAAAGCAGTAGTGCAAGTAGAAGATGGAACTATAGATTTTTATAGTAATATATAAGTATTTAACAAATAGACAAAAATGTCAGTTAGAAAATTAAAACCGATTACCCCTGGTCAGCGTTTTAGAGTAGTAAACGAATTCGACACCATTACTACTGATAAGCCGGAAAAGAGCTTGCTCGTTCCGTTGAAAAAGACCGGTGGTAGAAACAATCAAGGAAAAATGACCATGCGTTACATTGGTGGTGGTCATAAGAAAAAGTACCGTATCATCGACTTCAAACGAAACAAATTCGGCGTAGACGCCAAAGTAGTTTCTATCGAGTACGACCCAAACAGAACAGCGTTTATTGCTCTCGTTCAATATACCGACGGTGAAAAGCGTTACATCATCGCTCCCGCTGGTTTGAAAGTAGATCAAGTAATCGTTTCAGGTCAAGAAAACATCGCCCCTGAAATCGGTAACGCAATGCCGCTCTCTCAAATCCCTCTCGGTACTGTAATTTCTTGTATTGAATTGCGCCCTGGACAAGGAGCTAACATCGCTCGTTCTGCAGGAACTTTTGCTCAACTAATGGCAAAAGATGGTAAGTATGCTACTGTAAAGCTACCTTCAGGTGAAACTCGTATGATCCTCCTCACTTGCCTCGCAACCATAGGAGCCGTATCAAACTCTGATCACCAATTGGTACTTTCAGGTAAAGCAGGTCGCTCACGCTGGTTAGGACGCCGTCCTCGTACCCGTGCAGTAGTTATGAACCCTGTCGATCACCCAATGGGTGGTGGTGAAGGTCGTGCTACCGGTGGTCACCCACGCTCACGTAAAGGTATCCCAGCGAAAGGTTATAGAACTCGTTCTAAAACCAAAGCAAGTAATAAGTATATTGTAGAACGCAGAAAAAAATAAGAGACTAACAAATGGCACGTTCATTAAAAAAAGGACCTTACGTTCACTATAGCTTGGAAAAGAAAATCCAACAAAATATACAGTCTGGTAAGAAAAACGTTATCAAAACTTGGTCACGCGCTTCTATGATTACTCCAGACTTCGTTGGCCAAACTATTGCAGTTCACAACGGTCGTCAGTTTGTCCCTGTATACATCACTGAAAATATGGTGGGACATAAATTAGGAGAATTTTCACCTACTCGTTCCTTCCGTGGACACGCAGGTGCAAAAAATAAAGGTAAAAAATAATTAAGGCTATGGGAGTTAGAAAAAAATTAAGAGCAGACGAAATTAAAGAAGCTAAAAAAAGCTTGGCTTTCGCGAAGTTAAATAACTGCCCTACTTCTCCTCGAAAAATGCGCTTAGTAGCGGATTTAGTACGTGGACAGCAAGTAGACAAAGCCTTGGCTATTTTGAAATTCAACCAAAAAGAAGCAGCCGCTCGTTTAGAAAAATTGTTGCTTTCAGCTATCGCTAACTGGCAAGCTAAAAACGAGGACGCTAACTTGGAAGAAGCAGGAGTATTCATCAAAGAAATCCGCGTGGACGGTGGCGCTATTCTTAAACGCTTACGCCCAGCTCCACAAGGAAGAGCACACAGAATTAGAAAACGCTCTAACCACATAACTTTGGTGCTTGGAGCTAAAAATTTTAACACAGAAAGCTAAGATAAACTATGGGACAAAAGACAAATCCAATCGGAAATCGCCTAGGAATTATCAGAGGATGGGAGTCTAACTGGTATGGAGGCAATGATTACGGAGATAAACTCGCTGAAGACGATAAAATCAGAAAATATGTTCTCGCTCGTTTATCTAAAGCTAGTGTTGCTCACGTGATTATCGAACGTACTTTCAAACTTGTAACCGTTACTATCACCACCGCTCGCCCTGGTATCATCATCGGTAAAGGCGGTCAGGAGGTAGACAAGTTGAAAGAAGAACTTAAGAAAATCACCGGTAAAGACATCCAAATTAACATTTTTGAAATCAAACGCCCTGAACTTGATGCTGCTCTCGTAGCTGCAAGCATCGCTCGCCAAATCGAAGGTCGTGTTTCTTACAAACGCGCTATCAAAATGGCTATCGCTTCTGCTATGCGTATGAACGCCGAAGGTATCAAGGTAATGATTTCAGGTCGTTTGAATGGAGCTGAAATGGCTCGTTCCGAAAGCTTTAAAGAAGGTCGTATCCCTCTTTCAACCTTTAGAGCTGATATCGATTACGCTATTGACGAAGCTCACACTACATACGGTCGTATGGGAATCAAAGTGTGGATTATGAAAGGCGAAATCTATGGTAAAAGAGAACTATCACCACTCGTAGGTATGACTAAAAAAGCCACTGGTGGAAATTTCTCTGGTAAATCAACTGACAAGCCTACTGGTGCACCCAAAAGAGCGCGTCGCAAAAAGTAATTTTTTAAAGAACAAGAAAGATGTTACAGCCAAAAAGAACGAAATATCGTAAACAACAAAAAGGCAGAATGAAAGGTGTAGCTCACCGCGGTGCGCTCCTTTCTAATGGTACTTTCGGAATTAAATCGTTAGATTCAGCATTCATCACTTCTCGCCAAATCGAGTCAGCTCGTGTAGCTGCTACCCGTTATATGAAACGTGAAGGTCAACTTTGGATCAAAATCTTCCCAGATAAACCTATTACCAAAAAGCCTTTGGAAGTACGTATGGGTAAAGGTAAAGGTGCCGTAGAATACTGGGCAGCCGTAGTAAAACCAGGAAGAATAATGTTTGAGGTAGGCGGCGTGCCGCTCGACGTAGCTAAAGAAGCGCTACGCCTCGCAGCTCAAAAGCTACCTGTGAAAACAAAATTCGTTGTAGCTAGAGATTATCAAAATTAATTAAAGAACAATGAAACAGTCTGAAATTAACAAATTGACAATAACTGAGCTACAAGAAAAGCTTGGTGAGTTTAAGAAATCGTATGCAGATTTGAAAATGGCACACGCAATTTCGTCATTGGAAAAACCAATTCAATTACGTAACGTAAGAAGAACTATCGCGAGATTGGCTTGTGAGCTAACTAAACGAGAATTACAATAATTCGAACCTGCCTTATGGAAAAAAGAAATTTAAGAAAAGAAAGAATAGGGGTTGTTACAAGCAACAAAATGGATAAATCTATCGTAGTTTCAGAAGTGAAACGTGTAAAACACCCTATGTACGGTAAGTTCGTGTTGCGCACTAAAAAATATGTTGCGCACGACGAAAAAAACGATTGCAACATTGGTGATACTGTGCGTATAATGGAAACACGTCCATTGAGCAAAACCAAATGCTGGAGATTAGTAGAAATCATTGAAAGAGCTAAGTAATTATGGTACAACAAGAATCAAGACTAAAAGTAGCCGATAATACTGGCGCTAAAGAAGTGCTTACTATCCGTGTACTCGGTGGTACCAAGCGCAGATATGCCTCAGTAGGCGATAAGATTGTAGTTACCGTTAAAGAAGCTACTCCTAACGGAAACGTGAAAAAAGGACAAGTTTCTACAGCGGTGGTAGTAAGAACTAAAAAAGAAGTACGCCGTGCCGATGGTTCTTATATCCGATTTGATGAAAACGCTTGCGTTCTCTTGAACGCAGCTGGTGAAATGAGAGGTACCCGTGTATTCGGACCCGTAGCGAGAGAACTTCGTGATAAACAATTTATGAAGATCGTTTCATTAGCACCAGAAGTGCTTTAATTTTTAATAAAGTAAATGATGAAACTAAAAATTAAAACTGGAGATACCGTAAAAATAATTGCTGGAGAAGAAAAAGGTAAAGAAGGCAAAGTATTACGTGTAGATCGCGAGAAGAACAGAGCGATTGTTGAGGGGCTAAACTTGGTGAAAAAACACACCAAACCTAACGCTCAAAACCCTCAAGGTGGAATCGTAGAAAAAGAAGCATCTATTCACATTTCTAACCTCGCACTCATCGACCCTAAAACGAAAAAAACTACTCGTGTAGGTATCGAAGAACGTGACGGTAAAAAAGTGCGAATTTCTAAAAAATCTAATGTAGTAATATAATATGGCTTACGTACCTAGATTAAAACAAGAATACAAAGAGCGCATCGTTGCGGCTCTAAAAGAAGAATTTGGCTATAAAAATGTAATGCAGGTTCCTAAACTTGAAAAAATAGTTGTGAGCCGTGGTGTTGGTTCTGCAGTAGCCGATAAAAAACAAATCGACTATGCTGTAGACGAACTTACCAAAATTACTGGTCAGAAAGCTGTTGCCACTTATTCTAAAAAGGACGTAGCTTCTTTCAAACTCCGTAAAGGTATGGCTATCGGTGCCAAAGTTACCCTTCGTGGCGAAAGAATGTATGAGTTCTTAGACCGCCTTATCACTACAGCTCTTCCTCGTGTAAGAGACTTCCAAGGCGTGAAAGCAAATGGCTTCGATGGTAGAGGTAACTACAACTTAGGCGTTACCGAACAAATTATATTCCCTGAAATCGACATTGATAAAATCAACAAGATCGCAGGTATGGATATTACCTTCGTTACTTCAGCTCACACTGATAAAGAAGCTAAATCATTATTAAGCGAATTAGGATTACCTTTTAAAAAGAACTAAGTATATGGCTAAAGAATCAATGAAAGCCCGCGAGGTGAAACGTCAAAAGTTAGTAGCTAAATACGCTGCTAAACGCAAAGCTCTAAAAGAAGCTGGTGATTATGAAGCACTTCAGCTAATCCCTAAAAATGCTTCTCCTGTCCGTCTGCACAACCGTTGCAAACTTACAGGACGCCCTAAAGGGTATATGCGTACCTTTGGAATTTCACGTGTGTTATTCCGCGAAATGGCAAACAAAGGATTAATTCCTGGTGTAAAAAAAGCAAGTTGGTAATAATTTAAAAGGACAAAATTTATGTATACAGATCCTATCGCAGATTATTTAACAAGAATTAGAAATGCTAATAGCGCTGGTCACAGAGTTGTTGAGATCCCAGCCTCTAAACTCAAAAAGGAAATTACTAAAATCCTTTTTGACCAAGGGTTCATCCTTAGCTATAAATTTGATGACTCTACCGTACAAGGTACCATCAAAATAGCTTTGAAATACGACAAAGTGACCAAAGAGCCTGTTATTAGGCATATTGAAAGAGCCAGCCGTCCAGGTCTGAGAAAGTACGCTGGCGCTGATAACTTACCTCGCGTATTAAACGGATTGGGTATCGCTATTATCTCTACATCACAAGGCGTGATGACAGGTAAAAAAGCTAGAGAACTCAATATCGGTGGAGAGGTAATTTGTTACGTTTACTAATCAATAAAAAGACAATAAACAATGTCAAGAATAGGTAAAGCACCCATCAATATTCCCGCAGGCGTTACCGTTACTATCAAAGATAACGTTGTAACCGTAAAGGGGAAATTAGGCGAATTAACCCAAGAGGTTAAAGACATTGCTGTAAAGCAAGAAGATGGACATTTAGTGTTTGAAACTAAAGATACCACTAAAGACCAAAACGCTAAACACGGCCTATACCGTGCCTTGGTAAACAATATGGTCGTAGGTGTTTCTGAAGGATTCACTAAAGAATTAGAGTTAGTAGGGGTTGGATACCGTGCAGCTAACCAAGGTCAAAAGTTAGACTTAGCCCTCGGTTTCTCTCACAACATCATTCTCGAATTGCCAAAAGAAATTAAACTCGAAACAATCAACGAGAAAGGTAAAAACCCTATCATTAAATTAACTTCTCACGACAAACAACTACTCGGGCAAGTAGCGGCTAAAATCCGTAGCTTCCGCAAACCTGAACCTTACAAAGGTAAAGGTGTCAAATTCGTAGGCGAAGTGTTGAGAAGAAAAGCAGGTAAATCAGCTTAATAGTTAGAACAATGGCATTATCAAGAATAGAAAGAAGACAACGTATTAAAAGCAGAATCAGAAAAGTAGTAAAAGGTACTGCTGAACAACCTCGTTTGGCTGTTTTCAGAAGTAATAACGAAATCTATGTACAAATCATAGACGATACTAAAGGTACTACTCTGTTGGCTGCATCTTCACGTGATAAAGAAATTAGTGCCGCCAAAGGTACTAAAACTGAAAAAGCAGCATTGGTCGGTAAAGCTATTGCTGAAAAAGCTTTGAAACAAGGTATCGAAAAAGTATCCTTCGATCGCGGAGGATACCTTTACCACGGACGTGTAAAATCATTAGCCGATGGTGCTAGAGAAGGCGGACTTAAATTCTAATAACTATGTATCAGAAATATAAAAATGTAGAATATGTAAAACCAAGTGGTTTGGAATTGAAAGACCGTTTGGTAGGAGTACAACGTGTTACTAAAGTAACTAAAGGTGGTCGCGCTTTCGGTTTCTCTGCTATCGTTGTAGTAGGCGACGAAAACGGCGTGGTTGGTCACGGTTTAGGAAAATCTAAAGAGGTTTCTGAAGCTATTGCTAAAGCAGTAGAAGACGCTAAGAAAAACTTAGTGCGTATCCCTCTTAACGGTACTACCTTGCCCCACGAACAAAAAGGAAAATACGGCGGAGCTCGTGTTTTCTTACAACCAGCTACCGAAGGTACCGGAGTAATCGCAGGTGGTACTGTACGTGCCGTATTGGAATCCGTAGGTATCCATAACGTACTTTCTAAATCACAAGGTTCTTCTAATCCTCACAACGTGGTAAAAGCTACTTTCGATGCTTTATTGCAGTTGCGTAGCGCTAAAACTGTTGCTGCTCAACGTGGCATCTCTTTAGAAAAATTGTTTAAAGGTTAATTTTTATAGCAATGGCAAAACTTAGAGTAACACAAATTAAAAGTAGCATCAAACGTCCAAAAGACCAAAAACTTACCCTCGAGGCTTTAGGACTTACTAAAATCGGTAGAACCGTGGAACACGAAGCTACACCAAGTATCCTTGGTATGATAAATAAGGTAAAACACTTAATTTCTGTAGAAGAAGTTAAATAATATTTTTGTACAAAGTTATGAACTTGAGTAATTTACAACCCGTACAGGGTTCAATTCACAGAGAAGGGAAGCGCGTAGGCCGCGGTCAAGGTTCCGGTAAAGGTGGAACCGCTACCCGTGGTCACAAAGGAGCTAAATCTCGTTCAGGCTTTTCTAATAAGATTGGCTTCGAAGGTGGACAAATGCCCCTCCAAAGACGCGTACCAAAATTCGGTTTCAAAAACTTTAACCGTAAAGAATATGTAGGTATCAACTTGGGTAGACTACAAGAACTCGTTGATAATGGTAAAATTACTGATAAAGTAGACCTTGAAACCTTAGTTCAACTAAACCTCGCTAAAAAAACCGACTTGGTTAAAATTTTAGGAGGTGGAGAACTAAAATCTAAATTAAAAATATCTGTTCATAAGTTTACTGCAAGTGCTAAAGCCGCTATCGAAGCTGCTGGTGGCGAAGCAGTAACCTTGTAATATTCAATTTATGAAGAAGTTTATCGAGAACCTGACCAATATTTGGAAAATTGAAGAGTTAAAAAATAGAATCATTTTAACTCTCGGAATTTTGTTAGTTTATCGCTTTGGAGCTCACATCGTCCTCCCTGGTATCGACTCCGCTCAACTCCACGAGTTAGCAACAAAAACATCAGGCGGCGGATTGCTCGACATCCTCAATGCCTTTACAGGGGGCGCTTTCTCTAACGCCTCAGTATTCGCACTCGGGATTATGCCCTACATCTCAGCTTCTATCGTAGTTCAGTTGATGGGAATCGCTATCCCTTATCTCCAAAAACTACAAAAAGAAGGTGAAAGCGGACGAAGAAAGATAAACCAAATCACTCGATGGCTTACTATTGCAATATGTATTGTACAAGCACCTGTATACTTATACGGTATCAATAGATTAGGAGTCCCTGATTCTGCCTTCCTTTTAGGTAAGGGACTCAATTTTATTGTTCCAGCAGTGCTTATCTTAGTAACAGGAACTATTTTCGCAATGTGGTTGGGTGAGAAAATCACTGATAAAGGAATAGGTAACGGTATTTCCCTTCTCATTATGGTAGGTATCATCGCCCGCTTGCCTCGCGCATTCTTGTCTGAAACAGCCTCTCGCCTTACTGGTAACGGAGGTCCCCTATTGATTCTTATCGAGATTATCCTCTGGTTCGTAATCATCCTGCTTTGTATTTATCTAATCAAAGCAGTACGTCAAATCCCAGTACAGTATGCACGCAGAACAGCTGATGGAGGAACTACTAACGAGAGAAACATCTTCGGAGCTCGCCAATACATTCCTTTAAAAATTAACGCTGCAGGGGTAATGCCTATCATCTTCGCTCAAGCCTTGATGTTTATCCCAGCCACTGTAGCCGGACTATCACAATCAGAATTTGCAAAAAGTGTTCAAGCAGCCTTCTCCAACGTCTTTGGATTTTGGTACAACCTGCTATTTGCAGCTATGATTATACTCTTTACGTATTTCTATACTGCAATCACAGTGCCTACAAACAAAATGGCTGATGACCTAAAACGCAGCGGAGGTTTCATCCCAGGCATACGCCCAGGTAAAGAAACAGGCGACTATTTAGATAAAATTATGTCGCTTATCACTCTCCCAGGTTCTATATTTATAGCCTTGGTAGCGATATTTCCTTCTCTGCTCAAAATCATCGGAATGCAAGACCAATGGGCATTGTTCTACGGTGGTACATCACTACTCATCTTAGTAGGGGTTGCTATTGATACTATGCAACAAGTAAATTCATATCTGCTCAATCGCCATTATGATGGTTTGATGAAAACAGGTAAAAACAGAAAAGTATCTTAATTAATATATGGCTAAACAGGCAGCAATTGAGCAAGACGGAACCATTGTAGAAGCTTTGTCTAACGCAATGTTCAGAGTTGAATTGGATAACGGTCACGTAGTGATTGCCCACATCTCAGGAAAAATGCGTATGCACTACATCAAGCTTCTTCCTGGTGATAAAGTAAAACTTGAAATGAGTCCTTATGACCTAAGTAAAGCTCGTATCACTTACCGTTATTAGTTAATTAAGAGAATTCTTCCAATATTTTGGTTGATAATTTCTAACAGATATAGCAATTTTTAGTTGTATCTGTGAGAAGGTATAATCATAAAAAAGAATTTTTTATTTGTAGTATTTTTAGTATAAAGCATTTGTATTCAGTATCTTGAATATGGTTCTTTATGCTTAAAAATGAGTGAGCGGAATGTATAATTGCATTTTTGTGAGCTAAAAATGTGGCTATTACAAAAAAAAATTGTAGTTTTGCGCACTATATTGATATAAACAAAACGAAATGAAAGTTAGAGCATCAATTAAAAAAAGAAGTTCAGAGTGCATCATTGTGCGCAGAAAAGGACGATTGTACGTAATTAACAAGAAAAATCCTAAATTTAAACAACGACAAGGATAATTATGGCACGAATTGCAGGTATTGACTTACCAAAAAACAAAAGAGGGGTTATTGGTTTAACCTACATTTTTGGTATTGGAAAAAGTAGAGCTAAAGAAATCTTAAGTAGAGCTCAAGTAAACGAAGACACAAAAGTAAGCGAATGGAATGATGAGGAAATCACTCGTATTCGCGAAGTGGTTGCGTCTTATAAAATTGAAGGAGAATTGCGCTCCGAAATCCAATTGAACATCAAACGTTTGATGGATATCGGTTGTTATCGCGGTATCCGCCATCGTAACGGATTGCCTTTGCGCGGACAAAAAACTAAAAACAATTCTCGTACAAGAAAAGGTAAAAGAAAAACTGTTGCGAACAAGAAGAAAGCAACTAAATAATAAGTAGTAGAGTATGGCAAAACAAAATGCAAAGAATGCAAAAGTCTCTAAGAAGAGAAAAGTAGTGGTTGAGTCAGTAGGCGAAGCACACGTTTCAGCTACTTTTAACAATGTTATTATTTCTCTTACCAACAAAAAAGGAGACGTAATTGCTTGGTCATCAGCAGGGAAAATGGGCTTCAGAGGGTCTAAAAAGAACACTCCTTACGCTGCCCAAGTAGCCGCAGAAGATGCAGCTAAAGTTGCTTTTGACGCAGGTCTTAAAAAAGTAAAAGTATACGTGAAAGGACCGGGTAACGGTAGAGAATCTGCTATCCGTACTATTCATAATGCAGGTATAGAAGTAACCGAAATTATCGACGTTACTCCACTACCTCACAACGGATGTCGCCCTCCTAAAAAACGTAGAGTCTAATTTCAATACTAACAAGTAAGAAAGGTGAGTTGTTATCGAAGGAATGCCTTAATTCATAACTACCTTTCATTTAAACAATTTAAAATGGCAAGATATACAGGACCAAAAACAAAAATAGCTCGTAAATTTGGTGAAGCTATCTTCGGAGATGATAAATCTTTTGAAAGAAAAAACTATCCTCCCGGACAACACGGTTTGGCACGCCGTAGAGCAAAACGCTCTGAATATGCTATCCAGCTACAAGAAAAACAAAAAGCTAAATATACTTATGGTATTTTAGAAAAACAATTCCATAATCTATATGAAAAAGCAAAAAGAAGTAAAAGTATTACCGGTGAGGTACTTCTTCAACTTTGCGAATCTCGCTTAGACAATGTAGTATACCGTATGGGCATTGCTCCTACTCGTAGTGCAGCCCGCCAATTGGTATCTCACCGTCACATCACTGTAAACGGAAATATTGTAAACATTCCGTCTTACTCTCTTAAACCAGGTGATGTAGTAGGCGTTCGCGAAAAATCAAAATCTTTAAGTGTGATCGAAAATTCATTGGCAGCTCATAGTGCTGTATACGAATGGATCACTTGGAACCCTGAAAAATTAGAAGGTACTTTCGTAGCAGTACCTCAACGTATTCAGATTCCTGAAAATATTAAAGAACAGTTAATCGTAGAGTTGTACTCTAAATAATAATAAAGACAGCAGTCAAATTATGGCATTATTCAACTTCCAAAAACCAGATAAAGTTATAATGATTGAATCATCTGATTTCGAAGGACGATTTGAGTTTCGCCCTTTGGAGCCAGGGTATGGTTTAACAATAGGTAACGCATTACGAAGAGTTATGCTTTCTTCGTTAGAAGGTTTTGCAATCACTTCTGTGAAATTTGATAAAGTAGGACACGAATTTTCTACTATATCAGGAGTAAGAGAAGATGTTACTGAAATTATTCTCAATTTGAAACAAATACGTTTTAAACGCCAGATTGAGGATATAGAAAACGAAACAGCAACTATTACTGTTTCTGGTAAAAGACAATTGACTGCCGGTGATTTTCAAAAAGCTCTTTCAGGTTTTCAAGTATTAAATACTGATTTGGTGATTTGCAATATGGATTCTTCAGCTTCTTTTACAATAGAGATTACTATTGAAAAAGGACGCGGTTATGTTTCGGCTGAGGAAAATGCAAAACCAAATGCGCCGATAGGTGTAATTGCTACTGATGCAATTTTTACCCCTATTAAAAATGTGAAATATTCTATTGAAAATTATCGTGTTGAACAAAAAACAGACTACGAGAAGTTAGTCTTTGAAATTAAAACCGATGGGTCTATACACCCTAAACAAGCACTCACAGAAGCTGCAAAAACACTCATTCATCACTTTATGCTGTTCTCTGACGAGAGAATTACTTTAGAGGCTGATGAAATAGCACAAACTGATACTTATGATGAAGAATCATTGCATATGCGCCAGTTGCTAAAAACTAAGTTGGTGGATATGGACTTATCCGTTCGTGCACTCAATTGTTTGAAAGCTGCCGAAGTAGAAACATTAGGTGATTTGGTATCTTTCAATAAAGCCGATTTGATGAAGTTTAGAAACTTCGGAAAGAAATCATTAATTGAGCTTGAAGAGTTGGTAGTCAATAAAGGTTTAGTGTTTGGTATGGACACCTCGAAGTATAAATTGGATAAAGATTAACTCGCTCTTGCGATATTTTAACTAAGGAAAAATGAGACACGGAAATAAAATTAATCATTTAGGAAGAAAAACTGCTCACAGAAATTCAATGCTTGCTAATATGGCGAGCTCACTGATTGAGCATAAACGCATTAACACTACTTTGGCAAAAGCAAAGGCTTTAAAACTATTTGTAGAGCCTTTGGTAACCAAATCTAAAGAAGATACCACTCACAACCGTCGTATCGCTTTTAGTAAATTGCGCAATAAATATGCTGTTACTGAGCTTTTCAAAGAAGTGGCTGTAAAGGTAGGCGACCGCCCAGGAGGATACACTCGTATCATTAAATTAGGAAACCGTTTGGGTGATAACGCTGAAATGGCTATGATTGAGTTTGTAGATTACAATACTACTTACAACGTAGCTAAAACCGCTAAGAAGAAAACTACCCGCCGTGGTAGAAAGAAAGCAACTGCTGAAGAAACTCCAGCTACAGCCGAAGTTAAACCAGAGGCTACTGCTGAAGCTACTGAATAATATTGCAGTTTATTAGGTTCGTAAATTATAAAAAAGGGCTTGCCGTCGGCAAGCCCTTTTTTTATTGTGTAAAATTCTTTTTAAAGGCTGTTTTTAGTCTTTTATATAAAAGTGTAGCTTACGCTACAGAAATCATACGAATCTTAAAAAAATCGAACAAATAGGTAGCAAGCTACTTTAAAGTCTCGCACAGATTTCACGGATTACACAGATTTAGCACTGATGATTCTTTTGTAAAATGTCATTGTTTCACGGATTTGTCAGCTTTAGCTGAGGAATTTTACGGAATAGTAATAAAAAAAACTGTAAATCAGTGTTATATATAACTGACGTTAATTATGGTGTATAAGATAGGGAATAAAACTGATAATACAAAAAAAGCCAATAATACCAAATAATGCCAATAATAACATAATTCAACTTTGTCAGAGGTCGTAGCACTACGGGCGATTAACTTTGGCCAAAGGTGCGAGCCACATAGGCAGTGTGAGCCACGCAGGCTGTTGAATTAGCAAATTTGGAGAGTTGAGGGGTTCGGAATAAAACGGAGAAGTTCGGAAGAAGTGATTTAGGTAAAAGGTAAAAAATGAGCTGTAAGGAGGGTGGGGTTAGCTTATAGAGAGCTTATGGGAAGCTTATACGAATCTTGGACGATTGTTATAGAAAGGGTATATAAGTAGTTGATTCATACTGTGATACAACAACGCAAAAAATGTTAAAAAAGGGGTTTCGAGGCGAAAGAAAGAGAAATAGGTGCTAGACCTTAGGCCATAGGCACTAGGGAAGAGTATGGCGGAAAAGAGATTTAGTAAATTAGCAAGTTTGGAAATTAGAAAATTAACAGATTAGGTATGAGCGCATAGGTAGAAAGGTTGGCAAATGGTTTGTGTTATATGTAAAACAAAAAAAAGATGATGAAATATTTGGTGGAAAACAAAAAAAGTGTGTATTTTTGTGTCGTGATGGAGAATATTATATTCTTATATAAGATTTTAGAATCTTTATGATAGGTAATTTAAAAACAATGTGATATGAAAAAGTATTTATTTATAATGAGCTTAGTAATAGCTTCTATTAGTTGTAGCAAGAGTGAAGACAAGGTTATAAAAGAAGAAGTGCCTGAAGTGATAAGTGATACTTTTAGTGCTACTATTAAAGATGGGTTTACAGGAGAGAACGGAGAAGAACTCATCTTGCACAAAAGTCTTAAAAATATATTGGTAGGGGATTATATTCCTTATACTCTTACAATTAAAGAAAAAGATAGATCTTCTGAAGGGAATTATGTGCTTATTCCTACTAAACAAGTGATAAAAACCACCAATCTTTGCAAGTAGACTATGAAATGTACCTTGAAAACGACAAAGGAGAAAAAGAGAAAGTGGGGTGGCCTCATATAGAATTACGTAAAGCAGGAAAGTACAACTTCTATATTAAACCATTGGTCCCTGGCACATTTAAAATACCTTTTATTTTACTAAAAAAAACACGAGGGACAAAAAACAGAACAAACAACTTTCCCTACTATTAATTTTTATGTGGTAAAGATAACATTGATATATAATGAGTTGAGGAGACACACTAATTTGAAGATGGGGGGTATGCCTATAACAAGTTTTAAATTTTTATATTATTTTCAAATAGATGATGGTGATGAAGAAACGGATATTTATTTATCGCCTAAAGAAAAGGCAACACAAACATTTTCCATAAAATACAATAATAACAACACCCCTACTTTTTCAGGTGATTTAAGAGCGGGGGAGAAATACACTTTTGATTTTCATATTAATTTCTATGACTTTGCCACTATTACTATTGTTCAAAAAAGAGAAGGAGAGGAGGAGCTTCGTATAGAATATCTTAATATTCCTGTTGAAAAAAGGAGTGAAGACCATTTTGAACGACATTTTTAATTTAAAAAATAACAAAAAGATGAAAAAGTTTTTAGCCTTTATAAGTTTAACAATCTGTATTACCACCTCTTGTAGCAAGGATAGTACTAATGAAGAGCAGCTACAACAACCTATAGAATTTACAGCTACAATTAAAGATGGTTTTACAGGTGCCTATGGAGAGGAAATAATACCTTACAAGAATCTTAGAAATATTGTTGTAGGGGATGAAATTCCCTATACACTCACTATTGATGAAACCGATAATAGTGATACAAATGTAAAATATGTATTGACTCCTATCACAAAAGAGGATAAAAACCACCAAACACGAGTGGATTATGATTTTTATCTTGAAAATGCCAATGGTGAGAAACTAAGAGTTACGGAACCTTATATAGAGTTTCATAAAATCGGCACTTACAAGTTTTACATTAAACCTCTTGTGTCTGGGACTTTTAAATTGCCTTTTATCTTGCAAAAAAAGATGTCAAACGGAGAAGAACTCAAAAAAATAGAATTACCCACCCTTAACTTTAATGCAGTAAAGATAGAGCTAAAAAGATTTTTAAGTTATATTTTTTCTGAGACTATTAATATTAATGGAGAAAGAAAACCTTATGCTATATATTATGAACTCAAAATGGAAGATGGGGTAAATGAGACTGATATTTACCTTTCTCCTCCTGGCAAGGAGTGGAATAAGACATTTATTGTGAGATGTAATCGTTTTAAGTATAAAGGAGCTTTTGAAGAAGGAAAGGTGCTTTATTTTAAAGATGAAGAACAGAGGGATAGGTGTCACTCAGCTTCAATTACTATTGTACAGCAAAAAGAAGGACAAGAGGAATTTCGTGTTACTTATTACAATGTGCCTATTGAAAATAATGATAAGTGGATAGATTAATTATATAACAAGAGCTTACTATTAGTGTTTGCCGTAAAGAAAAGAATAAAAAGTAGGATTAAACTGTTAGTCCTTTGCAATATTTATGTCTACGATTTAAGATGCTTGATAGTTTTATAGGAGAGAATGTAGAAAGTCTAAATTTGTATAAAAAAATCTTACAATAAGAACTAGTGATTACCCCCCCCACACAGTGCTTTTAGACGATAAGCTTGATGACACTCGTGTAACCCAATTAGTGCAGTTAGTAACTCAAAAACATTTTGGACAGTTTTTTACTACTAATGTTGACTTACAATGCACTGAAGCAGTGATAAAAAGTGTCAGATTGATCTATGAGATAACTCAAATAGATAAAAGATGCAAGTTGGTATGGGCAGCGGAGTCAGTAAAAAATTTTATGTTTGTTATATATAAAACAAAAAGAATGACGGGATATTTTGTAGGGAATTGAAATTTGTGTATTTTTGCCTCGTGAATGTAAAATGTATTCTACAATAAAATTATTAACTTAATAACGAATCATATGAAAAAGCATTTATTTATGATGAGCTTAGTAATAGCTTTTATTAGCTGTAGCAAGAGTGATGAAGATAAGGTTATAAAAGAAGAAAATCCTAAAATAACAAGTGATACTTTTAGTGCTGTTATTAAAGATGGGTTTACAGGAGAAAATGGAGAAGACCTTATTTTGTACAAAAATCTTAAAAATATAGTAGTAGGGGATTACATTCCTTATGATATTACTATTAAAGATGAAGATAGCGCTAATACAAAATATATACTTACCCCTACAAGAATAGGAGAGAAGAATCATCAGTATTTCCAAATAGATTACGATGTTTATTTGGACAATGACAAAGGGGAAAAAGTAAGAGTAAACGCTATAACGTTTGACAAGATAGGGAAGCATAGGTTTTATATCAAACCGTTAGTGCCTGGAACTTTTAAATTATCTTTTGTTTTGCAAAGAGAGCAGAATGGGCAAAAAGTACAGGATATCAAGTTTCCTACACTTAATTTTAATGTTGTAAAGATAACTGTATATAAAACTCAAATTTTTATAGGACTTTATGAAGTTCGTTTTTATATCGAAGATGGAGAAAATGAAACTGATATTTATCTATCTCCAGATCCTTCTGTTAAACAAACATTTGTGTCAAAATATAATGATATGACATATACAGGAGATTTTAATGTAAAGGAATTTTGTAAAGTTGGTTATTATTCCTCAACAATAAAAACTATTACCTCTATTACAATTATTCAAAAAAGAGAAGGAGAAGAGGAATACCGTATAGAATATTATAATATACCTATACCGTAAATAAAGAATACAAATTTAAAAAATAGACGAATATGAAATTATTAAATTTAAAATCTGTAAGCTTCATAGCAGTAGCTATGTGTGTGTTATCTTGTAATAAAGATGAGAGTTTTTCAGATCGGCTTGCTGGTTTGAAATCAGTAACGTTTCCTGAGCAAGGCGAACAAGTGATAGCCTCTAAGGAAACAGGTAGGTTAATAGGCAACAAGAATGAGGTGATTGAAACCGTTAAAGTGCAACAGACCTTAGATCCTGTTCAGATAGTAGATGCTAGTAACCTCGAAGTGATCTACCCAGGTAGTGTGTTGAATGGGGAAGCCTTTTTAGAAGGAGAGTATACCAATTTGAAAATTAACAATCCAAAAGAAATTACGCTCTCAACAACCTTAAAAGGCTCAGGTGCTACAGTAAAAGCAACAGCTATTCCTACTCCCAGTGATGTAAGAGAAAAAGTAAATAAGTTGGTAAGCCAAAAAGCTGAAAATGTAGACTATAAGAATGTTGCATCATATATGTCTTATGTTTCTAATGAAGTAACAACTCAAGAAAGTTTTTGTAAAACCTTAGGAATTCACGTAAAAGTAGAAGTGCTTAAAGGATTGGCAAAAGGTAGTTTTGGTTATGAGCAAAAAGAACTCAATATTAATACTAAAAAACATATATTAATAAAAGTACGCCAACTGTTTTACAATGTATCTATTGATCCTAAATCGGCTAACGAATGGGGAGATATCCAAATCATAGGTAATTATGAGCCTGTATATATTAGTAGTGTAGATTATGGGCGTGTAGCTACTCTATTAGTTGAAACTGACGAAAGTATTTCAGAAGTTACAAAGAAAATAGAAGCAAGTATCAGTGTGGGGCTTGCTAAAGTAGGATTAACGGCAAGTGCGAGTAGTCTTGAAGAACAGAGGAACTATTTTAAGAAAAGCAATATAGTAATATTACTTGCAGGAGGGCCTCTATCAAGTGCTAAATCAGTAAGAGACTACGATAGCTTTGTAGACTTTTTACTAAAGCCTAATTCGGAAAGTTTAGTAAAAGGAGCTGTACCCATTGGTTATAAAGTACGTTCTTTAAAAGACAATCGCGAAGTAACTGTACGTACTATGTTTACAGAACAACGTTTTAACTACAAATAAGAATAGCTATGAGAAATATTTTATATTATCTGCCTTTTTACTCTTTGCTTGTAAGGATAAAGATAACGGCAATAGTATCCCCTCTTCTGATTATGAATTAAGTCCTGATGGGCTTACTTTAGTAAAATGGAAAAATGAGAATACAACAGCTGTAGATATGCAAGCTGATCCTGTTCTTAGTAAGGTGCAAGTCATAGGAGAAAAGGCTTTCTATATACATAAAAATATAGTAAGTATCACACTTCCTACCAATTTAAAGAGTATAGAAAAAGAAGCATTTTGGTATACTAAAATAACGAGTATTACTATCCCCACAGGTGTACAGGTAATAAAAGAATTTGCTTTTGGGTCATCATCACTCACCTCTGTTCAGTTTTCAGAAGGGCTTATCTCTATCGACAAGGGGGCTTTCTATAGTTGTGAGATCCTTTCTCTTAAATTTCCTGAAAGTCTACAAGCTATTGGTGAAAGTGCTTTTTGGGGTAACAGAAGTCTTATCTCAATTACAATCCCTAAAGGGGTACAAAATATAGGAACAGAATCCTTTTTTGCTTGTAGTAAATTAACTTCAGCTATCTTTAAAGGAATGAATCCTCCAAAGGTTAAATGGCCTTTTAATCCTATTGATTCAATAACTCATATTTATGTACCTAAAGGGAGATTAGAGGTGTATAAAAACGATGAGGGATTTAAGCGTTACACTAATATCATTTCAGAAGAGGAATAATATAATTTTGTAAAACTATATAAAAAGAGACGAATACTATTCTATTTGTCTCTTTTTTATTACCCAATCGACAAATTTGGTAATTCACAAATTATTCGTACCTTTGCACTAACAAATGATGTTTCTCAAACAAATATCGGTCGTAAACTACAAGAACATACTCTCACAAGCGTATGCCTTTAGCCCTACTATCAACTGTTTTGTAGGAGATAATGGTGTAGGGAAAACGAATCTGCTTGATGCTATTTATCACTTAGGTATGGCAAAGAGCTACTTTACTACTTCGGCAGTGCAGAACGTACGCCACGGCGAGGAGTTTTATCTTATAGAAGGACAGTTTCGGCAAGAAGAACGTGAAGAACAGATAGTGTGTAGCCTTAAAAAAGGACAGAAGAAAGTGATGAAACATAACGGTAAAGCCTATGAACGTCTGGCTGACCATATAGGTAAATACCCTATGGTGCTCATTTCACCTTCCGACCGCGACTTGATAGTAGAAGGTAGTGAAACACGTCGTAAGTTTTTGGATAGTGTGATTTCGCAAACTGATAGGGCTTACTTAGAACTGCTCTTGCGCTACAATCGCACGCTCTTGCAACGCAATACGTTACTGAAACAAATGACAGAAGGAGGCGTTTTCTCTTTAGAGACTTTGCACATTTACGACGAGCAGTTGGCACCCTTAGGACAACACATTTATGAGAAACGGCGAACTTTTATGGAAGAGTTTTTGCCTATCTTTAGCGAGCAGTACGCGTATATTTCGGGGGGTAAGGAACGAGTGAGTTTGCATTACGACAGTAGTTTGCACCAAAGTGATTTGGCTACCCAGCTTGTCGAAAATACTGAGCGAGACCGCAGTGCGCAATACACTACCGCAGGTATTCACAAGGACGATTTGCTTTTTGAGATTGAGGGCTACCCGATGAAGAAGTATGGCAGTCAGGGGCAACAGAAGTCGTTTTTGATAGCCTTAAAGCTATCGCAGTTTGAAGTGTTGAAGCAATCGTTAGGGATTACGCCCATAGTGCTTTTAGATGATATTTTTGATAAGCTCGACGATACTCGCGTAACGCAGTTGGTGCAGTTGGTTACTCAAAAACATTTCGGACAGCTTTTTATTACCGATACTCATCCGCAACGCACCGAAGATGTAGTAAAGCAAACGGGACTGGCGTATGAGATGATTCAAATAGGTGCGAGCCGCACGGGCAGTAAGAGCCATAAGAGCAGATAAGAGGTAAGAGATAAAAGGTAAATGAGATGTGAAAGTGACTTTTACAGATATTAATTGTTAATTAAAATAATATGTGTTTATTAGTGTATCCTAAGAATGAAATACAAAAAGCTGAATTGACCTCTTTGTTTGAAAAAATGGGAGTGGAATTTGAGTATGAACAATCTTTTTTATCTGATTCTCTTAAAAAAGAGTTGGATAGAAGAGTTATAGAGATAAAAGAGAACCCTTCTATTGGAATTCCTTTTGAAGAAGTAAAGAAGAAAATATCAGAGAAGTATGTCATTTAGTTTAATTTTCCACCCCAGAGCAGAAAAAGAGTTAAATGATGTTATAGATTATTACAATGTTTTTAGAGAAAATTTAGGTCTCGAAGCATATAATGAAATAGTAGATTATATAGAAACATTAAAAGACTTTCCCTTTCTTGCTCCAAAGAAATATGAAGAGGTTCGTATTTTCTTTACTAAAAGATTCCACTTTGGAATTCATTATATTGTTTTGGAAGAATTGTCAGAAGTGATTATCATAGCCATTATTAACACCAAACAACAAATAAAAGAACACCAAATATTCAATAGAATTTCTGGTATAAAAGACTGATTATAATTGGAGGTAACTATCAAGATATAAGTAATTAAGAAAAATTATATAAATACATAAGATGAAACCCAACAAGAAGAAAACACCCAGCAAGAATCCTATTAAACCTACCCCCACAGTGAGTGAGGAAGGGAATTCGAGTATGAAGCTTTTGGCGAGTGTCTTGCTCATTGCCTATGGCTATGTAACGGTACTTACCCCTAACTGGATGGCATTCGACTCCAATGCTACAAAGTTTTACACCTTTGCTATTCTGAACTTGATAGTAGTAGGGCTTGTGTTTTTTATTAAAGAATTCAGAGAACGCACACAATTACTGTTTGGCTTTTTTACCAATAAAATAGGGATTGCTTACTGCCTGATAATGGTATTGGCATTGTTCTCGTTTACCAAAGCTATTGATATAGAAGAAGCGATTTTGCACTTCTTTAAGATATTTACAGCTTTCTCAGCTGCTTGGATGGTATCGGCTTTGGTAATTTACAACAAAAAGAGTTTAGTACATTTGGCAGTTGCGATGACAATTCTTTTGTGTTATGACTTTTTGGTAACCCTCGACGGGGTAAAAGGCATCATCAAGGCTATTAGTGCCGATTACAATATCAAAGGCTCGTATTCTAACAAGAATATTTTGGCTTCGGCTATGTTTATTAAGATACCTTTTGCTATCTGGTTGTTTTATTTTCAGAAAAACACCTTGCGTATCATCGGAGGGATAGGTGTTTTAGTCGGTACTTTGGCAATCTTCTTTATGAGTACCCGTGCTTTCTATTTAGCAACTATTCTTACAACGCTTATCTTCATCACGTATGGTGCTATCGACTATTTTATCTTAAAACGCCGTGAAACGGGCGTAAAAGTACTGATGCACGTAGGCTTGGTAGTTCTTGCTTTTGGTATTTTCTCGTTTGTACAGAACTATCTCTACCCTCAACAAGTGCGACAAAGCACCAGTTTCGGGGCTCGTTTAGCTGAGGTAGCTAACCAAGAGAATACCAGTAACAACTTGCGTAAAACTGCTTGGGTGATTACCACTACTGATATGATTCCGAATGACCCACTGTTGGGTGTAGGCATTGGTAACTGGAAGGTACGCTTCTTACAGTATGAGAATTCTTATAGTCCGCATTATATTTATATGTATAAGAACCATAACGACTTTTTGGAGCTCACCGCCGAAGCGGGAATCTTTGCAGGGTTGGCGTTCTTGGCTATTTTCCTCTTGGCAGCTTATTATTTCCTAAGAGGCACTTATAAAAACAAGAATCCTGAGCAAGAACAGTGGTTTTTCTTACCATTGTTTGGTCTCTTTGCTTATTCGTTCGATGCGTTCTTTAACTTTCCTCAAGACCGTCCCGAAATTCAAGCCCTCTTTGGTATTTATGTAGGGATAGCAGTAGGCTTAGCAGTATTGTATTTCAGTAAGAAAAAAGGAGAAGAGCGCAAATTGCCAATGAGTGTTGTAGGTTTTATAGGAGCAGTAGCCCTGGTGGCAATGGTTTTGAATGTAGTAGTAGAGCGTATGTACTTTGATTCTTCTAAAATACAACGTATGGTAAAAGAAGAGCAACAAGGGGTGCGTCCTACTAAATCACCTTCGGATTACCTGATACGCAACTATCCTCGTATTCCAAATCTCACGGCAGTGGCTGAGCCCGTGGATGTAGAAAAGGCGCGCTACTTGATAGACGAAAAGAAATTCGATGAGGCACGTAAAGTATTGGCTTCCATTCATTACCACCCTTATGATGCGCGCCCTGAGTATTTTACTGCTGTATCATACTTTATGGAAGAGAACAAAAACAACGATAGTATTTATAAATATGCTCATAAAGCCCGAATGATAAAGCCAAATTTCTTCGGTAACCTAAATTTAGAGACCTTTGCGCTGAACAATATGGGTAAAGAACAAGAATCGATTCACTTGCTCAAACAGTATTTAGGCTTGGAGAAAGACAGTGTGCAGAAACCACAACCTAAGTGGAAAACTATACTGAAAAACCGTTTCCACGTAGATGTAGATAGAGACGCTCTTCGCGGTAATCGCAGTGAGGTACAAGCGTGGAACTCTTTGGCTTATCTGCAAGAGAAAAATAACTTAATAGCTGATGCTCGTGCTACCTTAGATAGTGCCATTGTGTATTTGCCCGATAATAAAGATATAATTAATAACCGCAACAAGATTATCTCGCGTATGCAGGTAGAACAGTTTGCCCCTCTTTACACTCAGGCAATGCAACTCTATTTGCAGCAACGTTATGCTGAAGCAATTCCTATATTTACGAAGTTCTTGGAGAAAGTACCTGCTCATATAGACGGGCTCAGGTATCGTGCTATTAGTTACTACAACACGCAGCAATACCAAAAGGCTATTAATGATATGGCTGAAATGGAGAGCTTAGGAGTGCCCGTAGATGCTGTACTGAATAATTATCGCGCCTCTTGCTACTATATGTTGGGCGACAAAGCAAACGCCAAAGTCTTTTTCCAAAAAGCCGCTAGCGAGGGCAATGCCGATGCTCAACGCAACTTAAATACCCTCAGTTTTTAAGTCAAATGAATACCTATACAAAACAAATCCTCTGCGAGAAGGAACTCCAAGTAATGCTACACCGCCTCGCTTGTGAGCTGATAGAAAACCATAACGATTTCTCGAATACGGTTTTTATCGGTATCCAGCCCCGTGGCACTTATTTAGCTGAGCGATTGGTAGAACTACTTACTAACGAATACCACATTGCTGATATTCCATTAGGCTTATTGGATATTACTTTCTTTCGCGACGATTTTAGGCGCACAAGTAGACCTCTTGAAGCCAACTCTACTGCTGTCGACTTTATCGTCGAAAACAAGAGAGTGGTATTTATAGACGATGTGCTCTACACAGGGCGCAGTATTCGCGCTGCTCTCAGTGCCATACAGAGCTTCGGGCGCCCTTCTGAAATAGAGCTCTTAGTGCTTATTGATAGGCGTTTTAGTCGTCATCTCCCCATACAACCCGATTACAACGGTAAGCAAGTAGACGCTATCAATAATGAACGTGTGGTAGTACACTGGAAACAAAACGACGGAAAAGACTCAGTAGAGGTAATAAGTAAAGTCGGTGAGCTGGCGTAGCTGAGAATGTAAGTAAGAGATAAGGGATATGTGATATGGTAATAGCAATTCTTACAGTCTTTATAATGCTGAACGTAGTGCTGAAACTCAGTTTTTGGAAACTGTGGCAACAGGCGTTATTTGCAGCTGTTTGTTTCTTGTTTGTATGGTTGGCTACTGATTTTGCCTCAGAGCAGTCACAAGTTACCCTCCAAACAATGCTCAGCAACCCCAAAGTACTTGGCAATATCACCGTACTACTCACCGTAGAGACTGCTGTGTGTATGGCGTATTGTTTTACTTCACTACGGACGCTTTTCAAAGGTAAAGAAAGTCGCTGGCATAAAGTTTTGCAGTGGTATCCTAACCTGCTTATTTTTCCTGCATTGTTCTATGTGCTCACTCAAGCCATCTTTTATTATACAGGGGTATCGTTTGAGCATATTGCCTTTTGGATAGGTGCGAGCGTGGTAGTTTTCATAATATTAGGTTCTTGGGGTCTTCAAAAGCTGTTACCCGAGAAAGACCTGCGCTTAGAACTACACTTTTTGGTGAGTTTGCTTATCACTCTCTTAGGACTTATAGGTACTGCTAACGGACAAATACTCTACGTTCCCAAAAGTGAACCTATCAATTTAAAAGTATTGGGAGGTATATTTACTTTCTTTATAGCCTTGTTTGGCATAGGCTTTGGATTTAGTAAATTGTATTGGTTCTTACGCCAAAGAAAACAAAAGAATTAAATTTATATCGATGATGAAAAACATATTTATAGCTGGAATACTATTGCTTACAAGCGCATCCTATGCACAAATAACTATTAGTCAGGAAAAGAATATAGCCGATGCTATGGAACTCAAAAAGGAAATAGCTCGTACCGAGAGTGCTTTCCAAGTACAAATCTATAATGGCAATATCACCGAAGCTAATAAAGTAATGCTCGATGCCAAAAGCAAATACAAACAATACCCTGTTTTGCTCACTTTTGAGTCGCCTAACTACAAAGTGCGCCTTGGTAGTTTCCGTACGCGTTTAGAGGCTGAGAAGAAACTTGTAGAGATTAAAAAATCTTATCCTGCATCCTTTGTAATAGGCTTAAAATAATCCATAATAAGGGGACACTATGTTTAAAAAAAACACCCTTCGCTTTCAGATATTCCTCAGTATGACCCTACTCGTGCTAGTAGCTTTTGCTATCTTAGCTTTCGTAATGATTGGGCAGTATAAAAAACAGGCATTAGAATATCACGATGAGCGACTTATCGACAAGGAAAACCAAATCAAGATGCAGATACAATATGTATTCTCGCAAACCACTTTCCCTGTCGAAACCCCTTATATACCTCTTATCTTTCGGGAGGATATCTACAGCATTGCCAATATCCAAAACCTAAACTTTGCCCTCTATGACCTCGACGGTGTGCTACTAAAAAGCTCCAAAGCCTCTCTATCCCCCGACCAAGATGCGTTTTTCATTCCTCCTGATGTATTGCATCAGCTTTCCGCTACACTCAATAAACGTCTTGTTGAGCACCACGAATTTGCAGGGCGTGGTTACCAAACTTCTTACAGTTATATTACCGATTTGCAGTTCAAGCCTATCGCTATTCTCAACATTCCTTATTTCGAGAACGACACCTTCAACGAGCGCGCTTTAAAAGGGTCGCTGTACAACTTAGCGATGGTGTATTTCTCGCTCTTGGTAGTTGCCCTTACGGTAGCTTACTTCATCTCTAAATATATTACCAAATCGCTTAAAACCATCGAAGGTCGTTTAGAGAAAACTCGTTTACTTTCCCAAAACGAAAAGATACTTCTCAAGTCTGCCCCTACCGAGATTACCGAGTTGGTAAATGCCTATAACGGAATGATTGATGAGATTGAGAACAGCAAAGCCCTTTTGGCGCAATCCGAACGCGAACAAGCGTGGCGCGATATGGCAAAGCAGGTAGCACACGAAATCAAAAATCCTCTTACTCCTATGCGTCTCTCCGTGCAAAGTTATCAACGCAAAGCCCTTCGAGAGCCTCAAACCGCTGAACAAACTAATGAATTCTGCGAATCTCTTATCCAACAGATAGACATATTGAGTAATATTTCTACTGCCTTCTCAGCACTTACCAATATGCCTGCTAAAAACGATGAGGAATTCGATTTTGTGTCTGTTATCAAACGCACTTTAGATATCTTTAATTCTGATGAAATTCACTTCTCCCATTCTCACGATGAGATTATAAGTGTATTCGATAAAGACCAGCTCGGTCGTGTAGTTACCAATTTGGTGAAAAATGCGCTACAAGCTACCGAAAACGAACCTTTTCCTTCTATTGAAGTGAGCCTTAATAAAACCGATACCGATATTACTCTAAAAGTAAAAGACAATGGTACGGGTATCCCCGACGCCGATAAAGAAAAGATATTCGAACCAAAATTCACTACCAAAACCAGTGGTAGTGGCTTGGGATTAGCAATGGTGAAAAACATCGTACTTTCCTACGGGGGTAGCATTCATTTTACTTCCGAAGTAGGAAAGGGAAGTGAATTTACTGTAGTATTGGTACACTTTTTGAATAAGTAAATAAATAAACATTATATTTTATGAAAAATCACATCTTAACATTGGGAGTTGCTGTGCTTATGCTCGCCTCCTGCCAAAACAATCCTTCACAAACTGCTAACACTGTAGTAAGTGAAACCACTACTATGATGGAGAATGCTGCTGAAAAAGTAGAAAAAATGGTAACTCCTCAATTGTTAGCTACTTATGTAGGTACTCTTCCTGCTGCCGATTGCGGCGGAATGGCTACCGTTATCCATCTCTATGCCGATGACACCTATGTAAAACAAGAAAACTGTGCAAGCAAAAACTTCGAATCTAAAGAAGAAGGTAAAGTAGAACGCACTGATAAAGGTTTTACACTCGTTTCTAAAGCTGATAATCACAAATCTTTCTATATTACCAAAGGCGATAATATCGTACAGGTAGGTGAAGATGGTAAAGAACCTAAAATGGTAAAAGAATATACTCTTACCAAACAAATGTAACAAGTAAAATCTTATGTAATGCGAAGGCTGTTCAATCTTGTATTGAACAGCCTTTTCTTTTACAAAGAAGAAAAAATATGTTAAAAATCTTTTGTAGTTAAAATAATTGTTATAACTTTACCCCCTAATTTGTATTTTATGTTAGTAACCTTCCAATGGATTTAGTGCGTCTTTTCATAAAAAGGATATCATACAATCAATCGCAGAACGATGCCTTTGTGCTTATAATGCACGAGGTCGAGACCGATTTAAAGCTACCCATCGTCATTGGTACCTTTGAAGCACAATCTATTGCCTTGGAATTAGAGAAGAGTCTTGTACCTCCTCGACCCCTTACACACGACCTCTTCAAGATATTCGCCGATACTTTCAGTATACAGATAAAAAGAGTCGTGATTTACAAATTAGAAGAAGGCATTTTCTACTCCAATATCCTCTGTATACAAAATGGTCAAGAATACACCATCGAAGCTCGTACCAGCGATGCCATCGCCATTGCCTTGCGTTGCAACGCACCCATCTACACCTATCGAGATATCATTCAAAGAGCCGGCATTTATATCCCTTTGCTCAACGATGAGCCCTCCAATACCATAAGCCCTTCGTTAGACAATGTTGATGAGGAAGACAGCAGCCGAAACAGATATACTAAATACGCCTTACCCGAACTAAAAACAATGCTAAATGACTGTATCGAAAATGAAGATTACGAAATGGCAGCGCTTATCAGAGATGAAATCTCTAAACGCGATAGTACTTTTTAAAACTATATACCAATGAAAAAAAACATAACCATCGGAAGCCTTAGCTTCCTTTTACCACTCATAAGTGTCGCCCAAGACGCTACACAATCTCCTACTACACAAACCGCCACTACACAAGTAATGAAGGCTGTCGCTAGCGAAGGTTTCTCTCTCGAAAGTTTTACTCGTGGCGTGGTAGGTATGATTACCCTCCTGTTTATCGCCTATCTTTTCAGTAGCAATAGGCGCGCTATTAATTGGAAGACTATTGGCATAGGCTTAGCCCTACAACTCTCCATTGCAATAGGTATTCTAAAAGTAGGCTTTATACAAGACGCCTTCGATTTTGCCGGTAGTATCTTTGTGCTCATATTAGATTTTACAAGAGCAGGCAGTCAGTTTCTCCTCGGTAACTTAGTCGATACCAATAGCATAGGCTATATCTTCGCTTTCCAAGTGCTCCCCACCATCATCTTCTTTTCTGCACTCACCTCCCTATTGTTCTATTTAGGTGTTATTCAGGTAATAGTGCGTGGTATGGCGTGGGCATTATCTAAACTGCTGAATATCTCAGGTGCCGAAAGTCTTTCGGTTACGGGGAACATCTTCTTAGGACAAACCGAAGCCCCTCTGATGATTAAAGCCTATTTAGCCAAAATGACTCGCTCCGAAATCCTCCTTGTGATGATAGGCGGAATGGCTACCGTAGCAGGAGGCGTAATGGCTGCTTATATCCAATACCTCGGTGGCGACGATCCCCAAATGCGCTTGCTCTTCGCCCGACACCTCTTAGCAGCTTCCGTAATGGCAGCCCCCGGTGCTATTGTAGTTTCCAAGATGCTATGCCCTCAAACCGAGCAATTCTCTAACGATTCGCACGTCTCTATGGAGAATGTAGGTTCCAATGTGCTCGACGCTATCGCCAATGGTACTACCGAAGGACTTAAACTCGCTGCCAATGTAGCGGCTATGCTTTTAGTATTTGTGGCTTTTATCGCAATGATTAATTATTTCTTTAATTGGGTAGGTTATCAAACACATCTCAACAATATCATAGCCAGCAACACTCCTTATAACGGACTCTCTTTAGAAATGATTTTAGGTACCGTTTTCTCACCCGTTATGTGGCTCGCTGGTATTGCCAAAGAAGACGTTATGCTGATGGGACAATTGCTCGGTATTAAGCTCTCCTCCTCGGAATTTGTAGCTTACACTCAGTTAGCTGCTCTAAAAGATATGACGAGTGCTCCTCACCTAATGTATAACAAATCTATCATTATGGCTACCTATATGCTTTGCGGTTTTGCCAATTTCGCCTCCATAGGCATTCAAATAGGAGGCATAGGAGCCTTAGCCCCCAACCAACGCAAAACCCTCTCTCAATTCGGCTTAAAAGCCGTTCTTGGAGGCACTTTAGCCTCTCTGTTATCCGCAACTATCGCCGGAATGATTATCGGATAACCACACTTTTCTAAATAACACAAGCTTAAAATCGCTTTTTATATCATACATACTTTGCCAAAGGTTCTGAACACCTATCGTTCTACAACTTTGGCAAAGTTTTTTATTGCCTATTTTGCTACAATCCCCCGTGTAGCTCACACTACTTGTCTGGCTGACACCTAATCTGTTAATTTTCTAATTCTCTAATTATACCTTCTCCTTTCCGTCACTACATTCCCCCTCTCCTTGGGAGAAGTCTCCGAATAGGAGAGTATGTGATCGGGGTGAGGATTTCTCTTTCTTTTGCCTCGAAACCCTGTTTTTAACATTTTTAGCCTTGTTGTATCACAGTATGAATCAACTACTTATATACCCTTTCTATACCAATCGTCCAAGATTCGTATAAGCTTCCTATAAGCTCTCTATAAGCTAACCCCACCCTCCTTACAGCTCATTTTTTACCTTTTACCTGAATTACCTCTTCCGAACTTCTCCGTTTCCTTTCGTAGTGCCTTAATCTCTATTCCCTCTCCAAAAACTCTAACTAATCTTCACACCAGATAGCCAACCAGATTATTGTATTCAACAAAGGCGAAATCAACGCTATGGGCACTCATAGTCAGTTGTTACAAGAGAGTGAATTGTATGAAAGAATGTGGAATACTCACAACCGAGCTAAAGAATGGGCTTTATAAGAAGATAAAATAAAAAAAGCACTTACATTATGTAAGTGCTTTTTTGTTGCTCCCCCTACTGGACTTGAACCAGTGACCCTCTGATTAACAGTCAGATGCTCTAACCAACTGAGCTAAGGAGGAATATTTTCTACTTATGTTTTCCTTAATTGCGGTGCAAAGGTACAACTATTTTTGAAACCTGCAAATTTTTAAGCAGAAAAATATTTAATATTTTTTAGTTGTATTGCTAAGTCGTTTATTTTCAATAATAATATAAAAAGACTTTACCAAAAATTTAATAGCCTCTCGTGCTACGAGTTTTGGTAAAGTCCTTATTACTATTTATGTAACTCGTATTACTTGTTTACGAAGTAGTGATAGAACCACGGAATGGTTTCAATACCTTTTAGGAAGTTGAAAATACCGTAGTGTTCATTAGGCGAGTGGATAGCATCGCTATCTAAACCAAAGCCTAAGAGAATAGATTTGCTACCTAATTCTTCTTCAAAAAGAGCTACAATAGGAATACTACCACCTGAACGCACAGGTATAGGTTCTTTCCCGAAGCTCGCTTGGCAGGCTTTTACTGCTGCTTGGTAAGCAGGCGTATCGGTAGGAGTTACATAGCCTTGTCCGCCGTGGTGCGGAGTTACTTTCACGCGCACACCTGCTGGTGCGATACTCTCAAAGTGTTTGGTGAAGAGCTCGGTAATTTCGTGGTTGTCTTGGTTAGGCACTAAGCGCATTGATATTTTGGCATAAGCCTTACTTGGGATAACCGTTTTAGCTCCTTGCCCTGTATAGCCTCCCCAGATACCATTTACATCAAGGGTAGGACGTATAGAGGCACGCTCGGTAGTAGTATAGCCTTTTTCGCCATATACCTCATCGATATCTAAGGCTTTTTTGTAGGCTTCGAGTGAGAAAGGTGCTTTTGCCATTTCATCGCGTTCAGCTTGTGAGAGCTCTTCTACTTTGTCGTAAAAATGCGGAATGGTAATGCGGTTGTTCTCGTCGTGCAAAGAAGCAATCATTTTAGTAAGCACGTTGATAGGGTTTGCTACGGCACCACCGTATAAACCAGAGTGCAAATCTCGGTTGGCACCGGTAACCTCCACTTCCACATAGCTAAGTCCTCGTAAGCCCGTAGTGATAGAAGGGGTGTCGTTAGCCAGCATACTGGTATCGGAAATGAGAATAATATCGTTTTTGAGTTTTTCGTGGTTGTTTTTTACAAACCAACTAAGGCTTCCTGAGCCTATTTCTTCCTCGCCTTCAATCATAAACTTCACATTGCAAGGGAGCACGTTGTTTTTCACCATATATTCAAGGGCTTTCACGTGCATAAACATTTGCCCTTTGTCGTCGCAAGCCCCACGAGCGAAGATAGCTCCATCAGGGTGAATATCGGTTTTTTTGATAACAGGCTCAAAGGGGTCAGATTCCCAAAGCTCAATAGGGTCGGCGGGTTGTACATCATAGTGCCCATATACTAAAACAGTAGGCAGGGCAGGGTCGATAGTTTTTTCGCCATAGACGATAGGGTAGCCAGGGGTTTCACATATTTCTACCTTGTCGCAGCCAGCCTTCTCTAAGGCGTTTTTTACGGCATCGGCAGTGTTGAGCATATCCTGAGAATAGGCAGCATCGGCACTAATAGAAGGCATTTTAAGCAGTTCTATCAGTTCCGCAATAAAGCGGTCTTTGTTTTCATTGATATAATTTTTTACTGAATCCATATGTCAATTAACAATTTACAATTAATAATTTACAATTCTGCAACCGTAGCAGGGTGTTTTTTTCTTTTTGTGTTATTGTTGTGTGTTTTTTAAAATATATAGTTATATCCTTTGGTAAAATTATTTGCTAAACAATTCTGAATGAGAACCTAGCCTAACTAAAAGTATTCTTTTCCTCTCTTCATCGTATTGTAACCAAATGATAAGTAAATCAGGTTCTATATGGCATTCCAAATGTCCTTTATAATTTCCTGTGAGAAAATGGGCTTTCATTGATTTAGGTAAGTTATCTACTCCTCCCTCTTCTAATAAAGCAATAGTATCTTCAATCTTTAGGATTTTGTTTTTATTACTTCTATACTTTTTATAGTCTTTTTTAAACTGTCCAGTATAAGTTATTTCATATACATTTCTGTTAATATTATCCATAACTTAATCATTTAAAGAGGCTATTAATTCTTTTACATTTGTAAAGTATTTTGTGTTAGGATCGTTTATAAGTCTTTCTGCTTCTTCTAAGGCTTTTTGAGTAGTCTCATTTGGAATGTTTTCTCCCCTTCGTAAACGAGGAGTTTCTTCAAAAGTCTCTATTATTTTAAAGTTGAGACTTTCAAGTACAGATTTAGCATTTTTCAATGAAAGTCCTTTGGGTAAGGCAACTGTAATTGTTTCCATATTTTTCTTCTTTTACGCAACAAAGGTACATTATTTTTCTAAAATACCAAAATTTCATCTATAAAAAGCCAAGCATCACCTCCTTTTGGAGGTGTTTTTACGTTTTTGAGGGTGAGCTTGATATAGCGTGCTTCCGTTGGACTAAACTTCAACACAAAATCTTTTAAGGTGACTTTCCCTCTTACTACACAAGGCTCATTGTGAGTTGCTACTTCACGGTAGTTTTTACCGTCGTTTGAAAGGAATACCATAAATTTTATGGGGAAGTAAATACCAGATGCTTGGGCATCCATTGCTCCTATGCGCACCTCTCTCACCTCAGTAGCCTGCTCTAAATTAAGGGTGAGGGTTACATCGTTGCCTAACCAACCGAGCCATTGCCCATCGTGAAAGTTTTTGCTGCCGCGAATGACATTGGTGAGCGTCGCTTCTCCTTGCCCTTGGTAACTCTTGTGATAAAGTGGACTGTAACTTACTTTCTTATCTATCGCTTTGTGGAATGTTACCTCTCCAGTGGAAATGGTGTTGGTCGCTTTTCCACTGAAAACAGTTGCTTTAAAGGTCGTGCTTCGATTCAGCCCAATAGGCTGATGGTATTTCGTAGCTTTCTCTATAGGAGTATCTCCTAAAGCGTAGCGAATGTCGGCGTTGGGGATTTCACAGTCTAATTTTAGAAAGATATTCCCCTTTTGGTTTTCAACGGTAGGCACTACTTGGTACATAGAGCGGGCATAGTTCACCTTCATCACGTCCAAGCGCTTCATAAAGGCTTGAGTGCGATTTATAAAGTTGTCCCAATTCTTCAAGTTATCGGCTGTCCAACTGATTTCAGCAAGTGCCAACAATCGCGGAAAGAGCATATATTCCGAATGTTCAGTGCTACCCACGTGTTCTGCCCATAAGTTGGCTTGCGTACCCAAAATATTTTTTTGCAGTGCTGGGCTGAGGTTTTCTTTTTCAAGACTGTAATGGTAAAGTTTTTTGAGCGGTAAGTAACCACCATTGGCTTGAGGCTCATAGTCGGGAAGACCTTGATAGTTGTCTATATAGCAATCGCTAGTGAGGACAACAGGGTTACCTTGTTCGAGGGCTTTTTTACCTACCTCGATACCGCGCCAATTCATCACCACTGCATTGTTAGCTAAACCACCGTCCATTATCTCATCCCAACCTACCAAAGTGCGCCCTTTGGATAATAAGAAATCATCTATACGCTTGATAAAATAGCTCTGTAGTTGGTGCACATCTTTTAAATGGTGGTCTTTCATACGAGCTTGACATTTAGGGCATTTTTCCCACTCGGTGTGAGTGGCTTCATCGCCACCTACGTGAATGTATTTACTGGGGAAAAGCTCCATCACTTCGGTAAGTACATCTTCCAAGAAAGTGAAAGTCTCT
This sequence comes from Capnocytophaga ochracea DSM 7271, assembly GCF_000023285.1. Taxonomy (NCBI): domain Bacteria; kingdom Pseudomonadati; phylum Bacteroidota; class Flavobacteriia; order Flavobacteriales; family Flavobacteriaceae; genus Capnocytophaga; species Capnocytophaga ochracea. The sequence continues at coordinate 1,405,781 of NC_013162.1, forward strand.
TCTTGCCCCGCACAATAGATATCGGTGATAGGCCACACCGCGCCTGAGGGTACTCCTATGGGGCGTTTGTGACAAGACAGTTCGGGGTAAGCCGCTATGGCACTCATTGCGTGGGCAGGCATTTCTATTTCGGGGATTACCGTAATGCCACGTGCAGAGGCGTAGGCTACAATCTCTTTAATATCTTCTTGGGTATAGAACCCCCCGTATTTTTTAGGAGCTGTCGCAGGATTAGCAAAGGCGTTGGCGGAGTTAGGAGTGCGCTCATTCCATAGTTTATCTTCTTGGTCTACACGCCACGCACCTATTTCGGTAAGTTTAGGATACTTTTTAATTTCTATGCGCCAACCTTCATTGTCTACTAAGTGGAAGTGGAAGGTATTGAGCTTGAGCATTGCCATACGGTCGAGAGTTTTCAGTATATATTCCTTGGGGAAGAAATGGCGAGAGACGTCCAGCATCAATCCGCGCCAAGCGTACTGAGGAACATCAGTGATGGTAACTGCGGGCACCGCCCAATCAGTCTTCACGGGTGTAGTGCTTTCAAACTCTTTAGGCAGTAGCTGACGCAGCGTTTCGAGGGCATAAAGCGCCCCGTTGTAGTCGGCAGCGACTATGGATATATGTTCAGGTTGTACCACAAGGGAGTAACCTTCTTTTGGCAGAGATTTATCAACTACAAGAGCAATGTAATTTGTTGTTACTGCCTCTTTTTTGATGGGCAATTTGATACCAGATGCTCTCTCGAACTGCTCTGCAAAAAGTCTGGCTGCAGCTGTTAAAGAAACATCGCTTACAAAAATAGTTTCCTTAGTAAACCGGAAACTACCCTTACCCATAGTGAGCGATTGAGGTCGAGGGATAACATTAAGGTCGTTTTCACTGAAAACAACTTCTTTCTTAGGGGGCTGACAAGCTATTACCCATAAAACACTAATGCATAAGAATTTTTTTATCGTCTTCATTGGTTAATCTGTTAATTGGTCAATTTACTAAGTAAGATACGCTACCACAAATCCCACACAAACACTTAAAAACTTTAATAGGTTAAAGCGATGTCCTTCGGAGTTTTCAAATAAGATAACGGTAGAAATATGCAAGAAAATACCTATTACAATAGCCGAAAGCTCCGTTTGGTAATTGACAAGGCTTGGTACTGTATTACTTAAAAAAGTGCCTAATGGCGTCATTAGGGCAAAAAAGAGTAAAAACAGTGCTGTCTTCCACTTGTTCACCCCCGAATTCACAAAAAAAGTAGTGAGCACAATAGCCACAGGCAGTTTGTGCACGAATATACCATACACAAGGTCGTGATTATGTCCGTGAGATAGCGGGAAACCTTCTAAAATCGAGTGAATACTAAGGCTGATAAACAGTGAGAGAGGAAAAGCACTATGCTGGTGTGGGTGTGGGTGCTGGGTGTGGCCGTGTTCGGCTCCGTGCGAAAAGAACTCTAAGACAATTTGCAAGAGTACTCCTACTATCACAAAAAGTCCTATGTATTTAAAATCTTGCGTGTGCTCATCGTGAGAGTGATATACTTCGGGTATCAGCACGAATACAGTGAGTGCCAATAGGTAAGCGCCACTGAAAGAGAGTAGTAATTTGGTGTATTGTTGTTGGGCAGGTTTAAAAAAGGTAACGAATGAGTAGCCTAATACTACTGCCAGAAAAGGGAGAAGATAATTCATTTTACATTTAATCTCTTACCTGTTTTTTAAAGGTAGCACGGCGAGCAAAGATAACCGGGTCAAAGCTCTTCCAGAGTTGCTGAATAGCAATATTTTCTTCGAGTTCAGGTGTAATCACGCAATGAGTAACCCCATTGCGGGTGAATATATCATAATAATAGTCGAACAACAAGGCGGGAATACCCTTACTTTGGTATTCGGGGGCTACCCCAATAAGGTAGAACTCCACCGTATCGTGATGTCGTTTCGATTGTAATAAATACCACCAACCCCAAGGGAAGAGTTTGCCTTTTGCCTTTTGTAATGCTTTAGAGAACGAAGGCATCACAATGGCAAAACATATCAGTTTACCGTCCTTATCTTCAATAAAACGTATATACTCAGGATTGATAAAAGGGATATACTTTTGTTTGAAGTACTCTCGCTGACGTTCGCTTATAGGCACGTAGGAGGCTAACTTAGAATAGGTTTCGTTGTAAAGGTCAAACATTGCATCTACGTGCTTGAGCACTTCTTTGGTAGTGGCGGTATCGATAAGTTTTACGCCATAACGTTTTTTAATGGCTTCGGCTGTTTTTTTGAACAATTCGGGTTTAGCATTCTCTATAAGGAAAGACATATCGATAAAGCCTTTTTCTTTAGTGAAGCCTAATTGCTCTAAATGCCGATTATAATAAGGATAGTTATACCACGTCATCATATTCGAGATATGTTCGTAGCCCTCAGTGAGCAAGCCCACCTTATCCATACTCGAAAAGCCCATAGGACCTTCCATATACTCCAATTGATACTCACGGGCTTTTTCAGCTACCTTATCCAAGAGAGCTTGTGTTACTTGAATGTCGTCTATCATATCCAGCCAACCAAACCGCACTTTCTTTATACTCTGTTTAAGGTCGTGCTGATTAATAATAGCTACTACGCGCCCTACCATTTTACCTTTCTCATTGTAAGCTCCGTAAAAGAAGGCTTCGGCATTGTCGAATACAGGGTTCTTGGTTTTGTCAAAAGAGGCTACCTCGTCACTGATGAGAGGCGGTACCCAATAAGGGTTGTTTTTGTATAAAGACAAAGGAAACTTCACAAACTCGGTAAGTTCCTTTTTAGTGGTGAGTTCTTTAATCAGGATCAATGGCATTACGTCTGTTTCTTTTAGGTTTTTTCTTGTGTTGTATTTTGGTGGTTTCTATTGTTTCACTCAATACCTTCTTGATATAGCTGTTGTGGTTATCGATGCGATAAGAAGCCCCGAACAATCCCATATAGCGTTGTGGGGTATCTTTCCAGCCAAAGCCCATATCGGCATTGAGTTGTATTTTATCGGAAAGCAAGAAGGCAACGCCAAGACGCGTAATCTGGTCGTTGTAATGCTGGCTGTGAATACCTTGATGTTCTGCAAAGATACTAAACCAACCATTGTCTAAGTTATGAGTAACGGTGAACAAATAGCTGTATTCGGTGTTTTTACCGCTTAAGAATCTATCAATGATACCGTTTGCTACCAACACCACACGAGGGATAGGCTCTGCTTGAAAGATAGCTGCTACTTTGGGAGAGAGTGCCGGTATTGACTCGTAGTAATATCGCTTGTTTGGTAAGAAATTCACCCCTGCATAAAGAGATATGGAAGGTGTGAGATTGCGCCATCTAAAAGAGTTATTAGCCTTCCAACTGTAAATACTCGGCTCTTCATCTAAAAAAGCAGGTTTAAAGAGTAAATACTTAGCTCCGATAGTATTGTTCACAAAGCCAAAGTGCGAAGTCGTACCATTAGATGCAATTGTACGGTCATAAGCAAGAGTACCATTGAGCATCACTTCCAATTCTTCTTTATAAAAACCATAACGCACTGCATAGTTCATTCCCGTAAAATCCATAGAAGTGCCTGTCTCTTTGTGGTGGTTGTGCTCGTACCATAAACCTCCTTCAAATTGTAATACTCTCGCCCCTACTGCATAAGCACTTTGTGAAGTGCCTGGGAGGTTTGAGTTAATAATTTCAGTGTATTGTGCCTTTGCCAAAAACGGAAAAGCACAAAGCATTAGCAAGTATATTTTCTTCATTGTATGTGAATATTTTAGGCGACAAAGGTAGGAAAAAGTTTTTTACTATACAACTTTTATAACCTAAACACGTTCTTCTTCACTTTCAACTTTCCCTTTACATCGTAAACGATACCGTCTTCTTTTAAGTAATTTTCTATATTCATTTGCAGAAATTCTTGGTGCGCCACGCAAAGCACCACTACATCGTTGTGGGTAGGCAGGTTTTGTGATTTAGTAGCTACCTCAATGCCGTACTCTTCAAGAGCGCGCTTAGGGTCTGCACAAGGGTCATACACTGTAATATTGTTAGTAAAATTTTCAAGGGTACGGTAGATATCCACTACTTTCGTATTGCGAGTGTCGGGGCAGTTTTCTTTGAATGTAAAACCTAAGAGCAGGATTCGGCTGTCCTTCACAGGCATACCTTGTAAACACAAGCGGTTGATAATCTGATAGGCGATATAGCCTCCCATCGAGTCGTTCGTCTTGCGTGCTTCCATCATTAAGCGTGGCGATACGCCGTGCAGTTTAGCTTTTTGTATGAGGTAGTAAGGGTCTACCCCTATACAGTGTCCACCTACCAGACCGGGGCGGAAGGGCAAGAAGTTCCACTTGCTACTCGCTGCATCTATCACCGCATTAGTATCAATCTCTAAAATATTGAATATCTTCGCTATCTCATTCATAAAGGCGATATTCACATCACGCTGAGCGTTCTCTATCACTTTGGCGGCTTCGGCTACTTTTATAGACGGGGCAAGGTAAGTGCCTCCCCTCAGCACTGAATTGTAGAGCGTATCTATTTCCTGTGCTACCTCGGGGGTAGAGCCTGAGGTAATCTTGCAGATAGTCTCCACGGTATGGTGCTTATCACCAGGGTTGATGCGCTCAGGCGAGTAACCCACAAAGAAATCGCGGTTGTATGCAAGCCCCGACACGCTTTCCAAGATAGGCACACACACCTCTTCCGTCACTCCTGGGTAAACAGTCGATTCGTAAATCACTATATCTCCTTTTTTTAGCAATGCACCTACTGTTTGGCTCGCTTCGCGCAAAGCGGTAAGGTCAGGTTGCTGATAGAGGTCGATAGGTGTAGGTACTGCCACTATGTACACATTACAATCCTTAGCGTCATTTGGGTTTGCAGTGCAAATGAGGTGGGTAGCCAATCGCTCTTTAAGGATTTCACTACCGATTTCGCCCGTAGTGTCAATACCCGTGTTGAGGCTCTCCACTCGCGCCGTATAGGGGTCGTAACCCACTGTGGGATATTTTTTGGCAAACAGACAAGCTAAGGGGAAACCCACATAACCCAGCCCAATAATGCCTATTTTATATGATTTCATCTAAATAATTAACAATTCACAATTAATAATTAACAATCCTTTCCCAAAACTCCGCCTCGTCCAGCTGGGCAGAAAGTCCTCTCCTCTGCCCCCTATTACCTGAGGCTTATGCCCCAAAGCTTAGTGCCTAAATCATATTATACTGTTTTAGTTTGCGATATAGCGTCCGCTCCGAAATCCCCAAGGCTTTGGCGGTTTCCTTGCGCTTGCCACCGTTGTGTTCTAACGACTTGCGTATCATCTCGCGCTCTTGCTCTTGAAGTGAAAAACGCTCTTCTTCCGCAGCTTCCTCATAGTCGTACACCTCTTCGTGAGATAGGATTTCCTTCTCGGTAGGAGGTACGGGAATGATAGAATAAGCCGGAGAGCTCGCCTCATTCTTGTGTGAATCATTGCCGTAGATGCGGTGAATAAGTCCCTCGTTGTCCTGTTGTACTTGGGCTGAATTGCCGTGTTGTAACAGTTCAAGGGTAAGCTTTTTCAAGTCGTTGAGGTCAGATTTCATATCGAAAAGCACCTTGTAAAGTAACTCGCGTTCGTTGCTAAAATCACTATCCTGGCGCGCTTGCTGAGGTACAACCTGTGGTAGATTGCTACCCTCATCGGGTAAGTAGGTGCGCAAAATACTCGCCGTAATATCCCTGCGCTGTTCAAGTACCGAAATCTGCTCGGCTACATTCCGCAACTGACGGATATTCCCGCTCCAACGGTAGTTCGTGAGCAGATGTACCGCATCTTCGCTGAGCTTCACAGGAGGCATTTTGTATTTCTCGGCAAAATCCGAAGCAAACTTGCGGAAAAGCAAGTGGATATCGTCTTTGCGTTCGCGCAAAGGAGGCAAATGTATCTCTACTGTGCTGAGTCGGTAATAAAGGTCTTCGCGAAAACGTCCTTTTTTAATAGCTTCTTGCATTTGCACATTGGTAGCTGCCACAATGCGTACATTTGTCTTCTGCACTACCGACGAACCTACTTTTATGAACTCGCCGTTCTCGAGCACCCGCAAGAGGCGCACTTGGGTAGTGAGGGGCAATTCACCTACCTCGTCCAAGAAGATAGTCCCGCCATCGGCTTCCTCAAAATATCCACTGCGGGTAGCGGTAGCTCCCGTAAAAGCGCCTTTTTCGTGACCAAAAAGTTCCGAATCAATAGTCCCTTCGGGGATTGCTCCGCAGTTTACGGCTATGTATTTGCCGTGTTTGCGTAGAGACAGCGAGTGAATGATGCGCGGTATAACCTCTTTTCCCACCCCACTTTCTCCGGTGATGAGTACCGAAATGTCAGTAGGGGCTACTTGTATGGCTTTTTCGATAGCGCGATTTAGCTTAGGGTCGTTGCCAATAATGCTAAATCGCTGTTTTATAGCTTGTATATTTTCCACTTTTTTAGTTGAGAGTTTATGAACGGCAAAGGTACGAATATTTTTTTGAATTTATGTCAGTTCGATATAACAAAAAGCTATTTTTCAATCGCTTTTCCTCCGCCTTTCTGCCACCACACTCCCACTAAACTCCTCCCCACAAATTTGCTAATTTCCAAATTTCCCAATTTGCTAATTCTCTTCCCCGTCGCTACATTCCCCCTTTCAAGGTAGCCAGCGACAGCTGGGTATGTGTAAAGGGGGATGTTTTATCATTTTTTTCCGCCACTACACTCCCCCTTTTCGGTCACTAAATTCTCCTTTACTGTCGCTACATTCCCCCTCTCCTTGGGAGAAGTCTCCGAATAGGAGAGTATGTGAACGGGGTGAGGATTCCTTTTCTTTCGCCTCGAAACCCCGTTTTTAACATTTTTAGCGTTGTTGTATTATATTATGAATCAACTACTTATATACCCTTTCTATACCAATCGTCCAAGATTCGTATAAGCTTCCTATAAGCTCTCTATAAGCTAACCCCACCCTTCTCACAGCCTTTTTTTACCAAAACCCCTCTCAGCTCTCTTCCGAACTTTTCTGTTTCCTTCCGAATACTCCTAACAGTCACCAACACATCGCTTTTTCATCTCAAACTTTGCCAAAGTTGAATAAACTAACAAACCCTCCGCTAGTGCAATTCTTGTAGCCTCCTCCTCATTCTCCCATTTCCACATTTTCTCATTTCCACATTTTCTCATTCTCTCATTTTCTCATTTCCACATTTTCTTTATCTTTGCAAAAAAAATATGTTTTTAATGAAGAAATATATCATCACTTTATCGCTTTTGTGCCTCGCAATGGCTTGCAAAAGCCCCTCAACCGGACAGATAATCCCCCAAGAGGAGATTACTAACCAAATGTATTTTACCTCCAAACCCATTGTTTCTGCTCATCGGGGTGGGGGAGGAGAGCAACTTAAGGGCTATCCCGAAAACTGTTTGGAAAGCATTCAATACCTTTCCAAAAAAGGAATACACAGCTTTGAGATAGATATCTTCGAGAGTGCCGACGGCGATTTGCTCCTGATGCACGACGATAAGTTAGGACGTACCGCCACAGGTCAAGGAGTCGTATCAGCTCTTACTACCGAACAGTTGGGCACTGAAAAACTCAAAGATGAGTTCGGCAATGTAACTGCTTTTCAGATTCCGTTTTTAAAAGATGTACTTTCGTGGTGTAAAACCCATAAGGGGTACTTAATGTTAGATTTTAAAAAGGGTATTTCTTATCAAAAAGTGGTAGATTTAGTGCGCGAAGAGAAGATGGAAGCGCAAGTGGTGCTTATCAGTTATAATACTGCACAAGCCGAAGCCTTGCATAAGGTAGCTCCTGAGATGCTCCTTTCGGTGAGCGCCCGCAATGAAGACGAACTAAACCGTATTTTGCAAACAGGTATTCCTAAACAGAAGTTGTTGGCTTTCACTGGCATTCGTTTAGCTCCTGATCAGCTGTATGAGCGTTTAAACCAACTAAAAATACCTGCCATATTAGGTACATTAGGTAACTTAGATAAGCGTGCTGCTACCAAAGGCGACCACCTATATACCGAGTGGGCAAAGAAAGGTATACAAGTTTTTTCTACCGATAGACCTTTGGCATTCAAGTAAAAAATAAGAGGTAAGAAACTTACTTCTTACCTCTTATTTTATCTAAAATAAATCGTTTTCGCTAATACTCTTGTCGTGTTTAGTATAAGCAGTAGGGCGTTTGGCAAAGAAGTCGTCAAGCTCATTGCTGAACACTTCCTCCTCAAACCACATCATCGGTTTGGCTTCCTCTCCCGAAATACCAAAAGGCTTTCCTAATCCCAATTGTGTAAGCGAGTCGTCCAAACGATAACGCATATAGTTCGACAAGTCTTTTTTGCTAAAAAACTCCAATTCACCTTGTTCAAAAATCCAGTCTAGCATCTTGTCTTCCAAAGTGATATAACTACGGATAAAAGTAGTTGCATCTTCTTCGGCTTTAGCTTTCATTTCTGGATTTTCTTCAAATATCTTTTTGAGAATATAAATACCTGCATTGGCGTGTAACTGTTCGTCTACCGATGTCCACGCAATAATATTCGCTACGTTTTTCAAGAACCCTTTAAAACGCGTAAATGAAAGAATAGTAGCAAACTGACTGAACAACGAAGCATTCTCAATAATCAATGTGAAAAACAGAATCCGCTCCATAGCGTTCTCACGATTTTTAGCCAAGTATTCTTTTAATACATTACTGCGTTCTTTAAAAACAGGTACCTCCAATAAGTTTTCAAACTCGTTGTTGTAGCCCAAAACCTCCAATAAGCGTGCGTAAGCCTCGCTGTGGCGGAACTCACATTCTGCAAAAGTAGCCCCTAATCCGTTGAATTCAGGTTTAGGGAAGAGGTCATAGAGGTCTCCCCAGAAAGTCTTTACTGATACTTCCACTTGGGCGATACCTAATAGAGCGCGCTTCACTGCCTCTTTTTCCACAGGTGTTAACTCCGATTTAAAATCCTGAATATCGGCAGTAAACTCCACTTCTGAGTGTACCCAAAACGATTTGTGCATAGCGTTCACAAACTCCATAACCTCAGGATATTCAAAAGGTTTGTAGTTCTCGCGTTTGTCAAAAATTCCCATAATGATAAATGTTTTTTTATGAATGTTTTAATGATGTTTTACAGAGCGCAAAGATAATAAAAATACTATAAACTCCAATAATTTTTCTAATTTTCTAATTCCCACATTTCCTAATTTTCTAATTTTCTCATTCTCTAATTTTACCTTTTATCTTTTACCTTTTACCTAAATTCACCTGTTGATAACTCTGTTGATAACCTGTTAATTTAAATTGATAACTATTTTTTTGTCAATAATAAATTTATTCGTACTTTTGCCTCGTCAAACAATGATTAAACATTTATAGAACTATGGAAGAATTTGTAAAATTAGTAGAACACATTTTGTATATGGAGAATTTCAACACTGCAATTACTCCTGATTTAAAACAAAAGTTTATAGAGCTTAACAGAACTTATGGCAACAATGTGCCCGATAAGTATAAAGCAGACGTAAACAGATTATATAATAGCTTTCGCGATAAACAAAGCGTAGAGGTAGATAGTAACGCTTACGCTGTTAGTTAACAGTAAATGAATGTTTTAGTAACTGGAGGTAGTGGGCAATTAGGTTCTGAAATTCAGGCTAATCCTCACAAGAAAAGTTGCTACTATTTCACGGATATAAATAGCTTGGACATCTGTGATGTCCAAGCTATTCGTGCTTTTGTGCAACTTAATAATATTGGTGTCATTGTCAATTGCGCAGCTTATACCAATGTTGATAAAGCCGAAGACGACTCAGCTCTCGCAACTCTTATCAACCATACAGCTGTCGAGAATTTAGCAACTGTTTGTAAAGAACACAACTTGCCTCTTATTCATATTTCCACCGATTATGTCTTCGGAGGAAGTAAAAACACTCCTTATACCGAAACCGACCCAACCACACCTCTTGGGGTCTATGGGTGTACTAAATTAGCAGGCGAACAAGTAATACAACAAGCAGGCATTGAACATCTCATTATCCGTACAGCGTGGTTGTACTCATTGCGTTTCGGTCATAACTTTGTAAAGACTATTCAGCGCCTCAGTGCCGAACGTACTGAACTAAAAGTAGTATTCGACCAAGTAGGTACCCCTACCAACGCTTCTGATTTAGCCGATTTTATTGTGCAAGCAGTCGAAAATCTTTGGTATAAAGGCAAACGTGAGGTATATCACTTCTCTAACGAAGGGGTTTGCTCGTGGTATGACTTTGCAGTAACTATTGTAGCGCAATCGGGTAATAATTGTAAAGTATTGCCCTGTCGTTCCGATGAGTTTCCAAGCAAAGTAACGCGCCCTGCCTACTCAGTGTTAGATAAAACCAAGCTAAAAAAAGACTTTAATTATCCAATTCCTCATTGGAGGCATAGTTTTTGCAGTGATAAATGAGAAATAAATGCTAAATTATATGAAAAAAGAAATCTCAAAGAGCCCCTTTAAAGTAGGTGATATTGTAGAAGTATCACCTGATTTAACTATGTTAAAAGATTGGATAACAGGTACTGTTATTAAAATCTTTAAAAATCCGTTTATAGGAGATGAAATAGTTATCAAAGATAATCAAGGACGTATCTTCTTCGGTGTAAAAGATTACTTCAAAACCTCTAAATCTTAGGTTATGTATGCTATAGCTTTTGATATGAATATATCATCTTTAGAAAAGCATTATGGGAAACCGTATAATAATGCTTATTATGAGATAGCTTCAGAACTTGAAAAATATAACTTTTACAGAATACAAGGGAGTACCTATGTAACCGATAATAAGGATATGGGCAATTTAATGTTAGCCATAGATGCCCTTGCTTATATTGAATGGTTTGCTAATGCTGTTAGAGATATAAGAGTATTCAGAATTGAGGACTGGAGTGATTTAACTCAAGTAGTAAAAATAAAATCCACTAAAAAAACATTTATTAATTAGATATGGGACTTATAATAACCATTGCAATCATAGTGATTCTAGTATTTTGGTACATTAGTGCCAACAACAAACTCGTGGCATTAGCCAATAATCGTGAGAACGCCTTTGCTGATATCGATGTGCAACTCAAGCAACGTCACGACCTTATTCCTCAACTCGTAGCAGCTGTAAAAGGCTATATGACTCACGAGTCCGATGTGCTCACCAAAATCACTCAAGCGCGCAGTCGTGCTATGAGCGCTACTGATATAAACGATAAGATTGCAGCTGAGAAAGAACTCTCTTCTGCTATGGGTGCTTTCAATATCCAAGTAGAAGCTTATCCTGATTTGAAAGCGAATACTAACTTTATGCACCTCCAACAAGAAATTGCTGATATAGAAAATAAATTGGCGTCAGTGCGTCGCTTCTTCAACTCTACTACCAAAGAGCTGAATACCGCTATCCAATCAATACCTACTAATATCGTAGCAGGTTTCAAGAAAATGACTCCACAACCCTTCTTCGATTTGGGTACAGAACAACGCCAACAGTTGGATAAAGCTCCAGAGATTTCGTTTAGCTAATCGAATGCATAGAAGATATATAAAGGAGATGTTTTATAGCGTCTCCTTTATTTGTTTTTTTGAACATTGTTTGGTATTCTCATATAAAACTAATATCTTTGCCACTCCTATCTTTGCAAGTAAAGAAAAATGGGTAATAATAAAAACTTAAATTATGCAATATCTTGGTATCCGACAACAAATCGCACGAAATAACACCAAGTCTGTTCTGTATTTATTAGCCTTCCCCTTGCTAATCCTTGCGGGAACCTATGCGGTATTGTATATGCTTAACGACCAAGATATAGAGGCTGTAAATGCTCAATTCCTTTCAGTAGTCCCTGTGGTGCTGATAGGGGTAGCTATATGGTTTGTAATCTCCTACTTCTTCAATACCCAAATGATACAAACCGCCACTCACTCTCGTCCCTTAGAACGCCGTGAGAATATGCGGGTGTATAATCTCACCGAGAACCTTTGTATGAGCGTCGGAATGCCTATGCCCAAGCTCTATATTATAGAAAGCGATGCGCTCAATGCTTTTGCTTCCGGTATCAACCAAAAAACCTTTGCCGTCACCCTTACACGTGGTATTATCAACACGCTTAACGACGACGAACTCGAAGGGGTGATAGCTCACGAACTTACCCATATCCGCAACCGCGATGTCCGTTTGCTTATTATTACCATTGTGTTTGTAGGTATTTTTGCCACTATTGCCAATATCGCTTTCCGCACGATGCTCAATAGTCAGTTGTATTCTTCACGCAATAGGCGAAACGAAAAGGGTGGGGGAGGAGCTGTTGTGCTGGTAGTCTTATTGGTAGCAGGGGTTGTCTATTTCTTTTCAATACTCTTTAAGTTGGCACTTTCTCGCAGTCGCGAATATATGGCTGATGCAGGAGCTGTTGAAATGACCCATAAGTCTTTGGCATTAGCCAATGCCTTAAAGAAAATCTCAGGGCACTCCACCATCGAAGGTGTGGATAACGACGAAGTAAAAGAACTCTTCATCGACTATAAAGCCGAAGGCTTTTTTGCAATGTTCGCCACCCACCCACCTATTCGCAAACGCATACAAGTATTAGAGCAATTTTAAAGACTTATCTTAGCTCAAAACAACTAAAACATTTTTGCGCATAAGCTTCCCTTCTACAACTCCCCTTGATTCCTTCAGTAAACGTACCTCACCTATGTATCAATCATAGAAGTTTTCTTTCTTCATTCTTCGTCTTTTGTTTGTCTTTTCTTCATTCTAGACCCACTGTAGAGCCACTGTAGACCCACTGTAGAGCCACTGTAGAGCCACTATAACCCCACTTATCCCCCATTTAAACCTTATTACTTGTCCGTATGCCCCACACCTGCTCGTGTGGTTCGTATCGTATTTTTGTTTGCTTTTACATCACAAAGCTTTGCCAAATCCTAATTAGCTAATTATTCACGTAAGCTAAAAAAATAGCAATAAAGTTAAAACATATTATTCAGAAAATATATCTGATATTCAAATGTTTGTATTTACATTCAAAATATTTTCGTAAAAAAAGTGCTAAAAATTTTGTCGATAAAAAAAAATGTTATACTTTTGCGCTCTGTAAAAAGATAGACGCCGGCATAGCTCAGTTGGCCAGAGCACGTGATTTGTAATCTCGGGGTCGTGGGTTCGAATCCCTCTGCCGGCTCAAAAAAAAGTACATATTTTAATAGTTCAAATATTCGGGGGAGATACTCAAGCGGCCAACGAGGGCAGACTGTAAATCTGCTGGTTTTACCTTCACAGGTTCGAATCCTGTTCTCCCCACTGTCATATTTTTATTTTTTTGCGGGAGTAGCTCAGTTGGTAGAGCGTCAGCCTTCCAAGCTGAATGTCGCGAGTTCGAACCTCGTCTCCCGCTCTTTTTTTGTATGCTGATGTAGCTCAGGGGTAGAGCACTTCCTTGGTAAGGAAGAGGTCACGAGTTCAAATCTCGTCATCAGCTCTCACGTATTTTGTACACACATCAAACACTCATTTATATAACTAAGATTTAAAATTTATTTAAAAATGGCAAAAGAAACATTTGATCGTTCCAAACCCCACTTGAATATTGGTACTATTGGACACGTGGATCACGGTAAAACAACTTTGACAGCCGCTATTACTAAAGTATTAGCCGACGCTGGTCTTTCAGAAGTTCGTAGCTTCGATTCAATCGACAACGCTCCCGAAGAAAAAGAACGTGGTATTACCATTAATACCTCTCACGTAGAATACCAAACAGCTACTCGTCACTACGCACACGTAGACTGTCCTGGCCACGCCGACTACGTAAAGAATATGATTACAGGTGCTGCCCAAATGGACGGTGCTATCCTCGTAGTTGCTGCTACCGACGGACCTATGCCTCAAACTCGTGAGCACATCCTCCTCGGTCGCCAAGTAGGTATTCCTCGTATCGTTGTGTTTATGAACAAAGTAGATATGGTAGACGACCCAGAATTGTTGGAACTCGTAGAACTCGAAATGCGTGAGCTTTTGAGCTCTTACCAATACGATGGCGATAACACTCCTATCATTCAAGGTTCAGCTCTTGGAGCTCTTAACGGTGAGAAAAAATGGGTTGATAGCGTTCTTGCCCTTATGGACGCTGTTGATAAATGGATCGAACTTCCAACTCGTGACATCGATAAACCATTCTTGATGCCTATTGAAGACGTGTTCACTATCACCGGTCGTGGTACCGTTGCTACTGGTCGTATCGAAACTGGTGAAGCTAAAACAGGTGATGCAGTTGAAATCATCGGTATGGGTGCTGAAAAATTGACCTCTACTATTACTGGGGTTGAAATGTTCCGCAAAATCCTCGACCGTGGTGAAGCTGGTGACAACGTAGGTTTGTTGCTTCGTGGTATCGACAAAAAAGACATCAAACGTGGTATGGTAATCTGCAAACCAGGTTCTGTAACTCCACACTCTAAATTCAAAGCTGAGGTGTATATCCTTTCTAAAGAAGAAGGTGGTCGTCACACTCCATTCCACAACAACTACCGTCCTCAGTTCTACGTACGTACTACCGACGTAACCGGTACTATCCACTTGCAACCAGGTGTTGATATGGTTATGCCAGGTGATAACGTAACTATCGAAGTAGAATTGTTGCAACCTATCGCATTGAACGTAGGTCTTCGTTTCGCTATCCGCGAAGGTGGTCGTACCGTAGGTGCTGGTCAAGTAACTGAAATTCTTGACTAATTAGCTAAGAAGGTTAGGTTAAATATTATTTAATACAAAAAAGTTTTGAGCATAAAAACTCAAAACTTTTTTTAAAATACGGGTGTAGTTCAAGGGTAGAATAGCGGTCTCCAAAACCGTTGATGGGGGTTCGAATCCCTCCACCCGTGCTTAACATTACCAAAGTTCCAAACTTTGGTAATGTTTTTTTATCTTCTAAAAATCATATCTTTGCATCACTATTTACCCTTTTATCTTTTACCTAAATATGCTCCATATTTTTGATGATAAATAAAAAAGTTGTACCTTTGTGGTGTCAAACCCAAAAATTGCATTACCAATGAAACCTCTTTATTTTTTCTTCTGTATGCTCCTCGTTATGAGTTGTAGCAAGAGTTCCGATGATAATAACGCTTTTGCTTTTACGTCTCTACTCAATAGTTATACGGGTTCTACTGCTTCTGTTACTCACCAGCAAGAAATTATTCATAGCGAAACCGAATTACAAGAGATTGCTAAAGAATGGGGTATAGAAAACAAAATAGCCAAACTCCCTAAAATTAATTTCAACACTGAACAGTTGGTACTCATTTGGGGAGACATCAAAGGTTCGACACCATCGCAAATAGAGGTAATCTCGGCTATAGAATATGATGACTATATAGAAATCATCACTGAAAGCAAAGTAACAGGAGATGCCTCGGCACTTAGTCGTCCTTTTTGTATTATTAAAACGACTAAAACACATAAGAAAATGGTGATTAAGAGTAATATCTCTACTAGTGGAATTATAGATTCTTAAAACAATTTCCTTAAAACATTTGTTTTTTAATGACAGGTTTAATACTTTTGCGGGGTAGTTTATTAGGCATCATACGTTAGAGTTTTTTCAGAAACTCTCCGAGCTTCTCCGAAAATTCAGACACTCCTAAACAACTTCACTCAAGAATTTCAACTAAATATCAATTAACAAGAAGTAAAGGTATCATCTCTTACCTCTTATCTCTTAGCTAAATAAAATGGAAAGTAAATTTAACATAGGACAACGCGTGTGGGTTTCTCCTCAACTCACAGGGAAACCCGATTGGGTAGAAGCTACCGTTACCGAAATAGAACAAAATCCCTTTATAGGAATTGTCATTGAAGTAAAGACGGACAATGGCGAATTATTCTTTGAAAAAGAAGATATGTTTAAACCCGTAGAAGAGGAAGAATTATGCACGCTATAGCTTTTGACTTAATAGTTTCTGAGCTAAAGAAACATTATAAAGATCCATATCACAACGCTTATGCTGAAATTAGAAAAGTACTTAAGCAAAATAATTTTTATTGGATACAAGGGAGTACTTATGCTACTGAAGGCGATTTGCGAACCCTTTTTCGTGCTATACAAAGCCTAAAAAATATCAAATGGTTCTGCCTCTCAGTGAGAGATATTCGCGCTTTCAAAATAGAAGACTACTCCGATTTCACTCAAGAATTTCAACTAAATATCAATTAACAAGAAGTAAAGGTATCATCTCTTACCTAAACAAAATGGAAAGAATAGCAAGTTTTTGTATCGACCACCTCAAACTCGAGCGTGGCATTTATGTATCGCGTAAAGACTATGTAGGCAACGAAGTGCTTACCTCTTTCGATATCCGTATGAAGCTCCCCTATCGCGAGCCCGTACTTGGCAGTCCCGAAACACATACTATCGAGCACCTCGCCGCTACTTGGTTGCGCAACAACCCCGAGTGGAAAGACAAGATTATCTATTGGGGGCCTATGGGCTGTATGACCGGTAATTACCTTATTCTCGCTGGTGACTATACCTCCAAAGATATCGCCCCCCTCATCACCGAACTTTTTGAGTATATCGCTAATTTCGAAGGTGATATTCCTGGTGCCTCAGCTTTAGAATGTGGCAATTTCTACAACAACAACCTCCCTTTTGCTAAATACGAAGCTAAAAAATACTTAGAGGAAACCTTATATCACCTCACCGATAAAAATCTGAATTATCCCAAGTAAAATATGAATACAATGATTTTACAAGAACCCACTTTCCTAACTGATAGACAAGGCAATACACTCTCGGCTGTTATTCCTATTGAACAATATAACGAGCTTTTGAGAATTGCTGAATTATATGAAGAGTTAGAAGACTTACAACTCTATTACGAATCTAAAGCCGACCCAACTCCTGCTGAGCCTGCTGATATAGTATTTAAAAGAATAGAAGCTCGCCGTAAAATCATACTTTGTTAAAATATTTGAAATAATCCATTAAATCCGGCAGCGATAGCTGCCAATCCGTGCACATCACAACTGACAATAGAAAATTATCCGTGTCAAAATTTGTGTGATTCGTGTAATCCGTGCGAGAAATTAACGCAGCAAAGCTGCAGAAACATAAAACTATAAACAATGAATACACCCGAAAAATTATCTCTCTTGCGCTCTAAAATGCAAGAAAACCACATCGACGCTTTTGTGGTATTCAGCGCCGACCCTCACCTTAGTGAATACCTACCCAAAGAATGGCTCGAACGCGCTTGGCTCTCTGGATTTACAGGCTCTGCGGGTTTTGTAGTCGTTACCAAAGATAAAGCCGGCTTGTGGACGGACTCTCGCTACTTTGTACAATCGGCTATCGAGCTCAAAGGCTCTGGCATCGACCTCTTCAAGGACGGTGTAGAAGGTACCCCCGATTATGCCGATTGGCTCGTATCAGTACTTCCCGCTGGGGCTACTGTGGCACTTAACGCCTTGGCAACCTCTCACATCGCTTGGGAAAAACTACAAGCTACTTTAGCCGCTCACAACATCAAATTGGTGCATAAACCTCTTATCGACCTTATCTGGACAAACCGAGAAAAAGACCCTCTTCATCACATTTTCGTACACCCCGACAAATGGGCAGGACAAACCGTAGCCGAGAAACTCACCGCTATTCGCAAAGCAATGGCTAACCACCGCACTACCTTGCACCTTATCACTGCCTTAGACGATGTAGCTTGGACACTCAACCTCCGCGGTAGCGATGTGGCTTACAACCCTGTATTCCTCGGTTATATCGCTCTATCCGATAAAGAAGCGACTCTTTTTGTAGATAAAGCTAAACTCACCCCTGAGGTAGAAGCTCATTTGGCAGCAGCCAAAGTAAACGTGCGTCCTTATGATGAGTTCTACAACTATTTGGCTACCGTAAAAGGACAAAATATACTCCTCGCCCCTAATACCAATCAAGCGATATTCGAAGCCCTCCAAAAGGACAATAAACTCGTGCAAGCTCCCGCTCCTGGCAACCTGATGAAAGCCGTGAAGAACGCTACCGAGCTCGAAGGATTCCGTACTGTAATGGTACGCGATGGGGTAGCAATGGTGAAGTTCCTCTACTGGCTTACCCACCAAGTAGGCAAAGAACCAATGACCGAATACAGCATCGGCAAGAAGCTACGCGACTTTCGTGCCGAAGGCAAGAACTTCGTAGGCGAAAGTTTTGGCAGTATCATTGGTTACCAAGGTAATGGCGCCATTGTGCACTATTCAGCTCCTAAGCACGGTAGTAAAGAGGTACACCCCGAGGGTAGTGTTTTGGTAGACTCTGGTGGACAGTATCTTGAAGGTACTACCGATATCACTCGTACCATTCCATTAGGCAAAGTAAGTCAACAGTTTATTGACGATAGTACCCTTGTACTCAAAGGAATGATACAACTCGCAATGGTACAATTCCCAAGAGGCACTCGCGGTGTACAGCTCGACGCCTATGCGCGTATGGCACTTTGGAAAAACCATAAGGACTATGGTCACGGCACTGGTCACGGTGTAGGTAGCTTTATGAACGTACACGAAGGACCTCAAAATATTCGCAAAGACCTCAACCCACAAGTACTATTAGCAGGTATGGTATGCTCCGACGAACCTGGGGTATATCTCGAAAATCAATACGGTATTCGTCACGAGAACCTCATTACGGTGCGTGAAGTAGCTACCAACGAGTTTGGTACGTTCTACGATTTCGAGACCCTCACCCTTTGTCCGTTTATGCCTTCAGGTATCAATGTGGCTCTCCTCACCGATGTAGAACGCCAATGGCTTAATGCCTACCACAAAACTTGTGAAGAAAAACTCGCCCCTCTATTAGAAGGTGATGTAAAAGAATGGTTCTTAACTCTTGTAAAACCTTTGTAGTTTAGCTTCTATTTGTTTTTAAATATACTGAAGGAAGGCTACCCGAAGCTCTATTTGGGTAGCCTTTTTTAATTATTACGCTTGTCAATTGTTTATTATTTTGTACTTTTGAGCCCAAAATATAATAAGATGTCTGTAGAAGTTCAACAACTAACAAAAATATACGGACAGCAAGTGGCTGTCAATGCTATCAGTTTTCAACTTGAAAAAGGTGAAATTACCGGCTTTTTAGGACCTAATGGAGCAGGTAAATCTACTACTATGAAAATGATTACAGGAGCGCTTACCCCTACTGATGGAACAATAACAGTAAATGGCATTGATATACTAAAAAATCCTATTGAAGCACAGAGAACAATAGGGTATTTGCCTGAACACAATCCGTTGTATACCGAAATGTACGTGCGAGAATACCTGCGCTTTATGGCTGAACTATACCCCAAAGTCCCCTCCGATAGGATTGAAGAGGTAATTGCTCTTACAGGGCTTTCTTCTGAAAGCGATAAGAAGATAGAGGCGCTCTCCAAAGGCTATCGCCAGCGTGTAGGCTTGGCTTCTGCGCTTATTCACGACCCCGAAATTCTTATACTCGATGAACCTACCACAGGGCTCGACCCCAATCAGCTGGTAGAAATACGCCATATTATCAAAGAGTTAGGTAAGCGTAAAACAGTGTTACTATCTTCTCATATTATGCAAGAAATTCAAGCTTTGGCTGACCGTGTGATTGTATTGCATAAAGGTAACATCGTGTTAGATAAGAAAATGACCGAACTGCAAAACAAAGAACAAATTATAGAAGTAGCTTTTGATTTTCGTGTCGAAGAACGCCTCTTGCGCGCTTTGCCTAACATAGTATCAGTGCATAATGTCTATGATTTTCTATATCAGTTACAGTTCGATACCTCAGAAGATATGCGCCCCACTGTATTTGATTTTGCCAAAGAAAACGGATTGAAAATACTACAAATTAATCACAAGCATAAAGACTTAGAAGAAACCTTCATTCAACTAACGGCTAATAATTAAAAAAGTTGCTTGATTTTTTCAAGCAACTTTTTTTATTGACCATTAGGCATTATTTTATTCAGAAACGCCTCTCTACAATTCTCAGCAATCGTAATGCGTTGTTTGCCAAATACTATTTGGTTGCGCTCCACTACTTTCACTTTGTCCAGAGCTACTATAAACGACCTATGCACTCGCATAAACCGTTCTTCCGGTAATTCCTCTTCCAATTTCTTCAAGCTCATCAGCGTTACAATAGGTTGTGACTGACTGTTGAGGTATATTTTTACGTAATCTTTAAGACTTTCTATATACAAAATATCATCATACATCACCTTTATTTGCTTGTAATCTGCCTTTACAAACATATAATTCTGCGCTATTTCGAGCGGTTTTTCAGTAACAGAAGGTGTGCTTAATAGCAAAGCCTTTTGAGCCGTCTCCAAAAACTCAGCATAATCAAAAGGTTTCAATAAGTATCCAATAGAGTTTACCTTATATCCCTCAATAGCGTATTGGTCAAAAGCCGTAGTAAAAACAATTTTAGTAGAGGTGGGTATCTTTTTAGAAAGCTGGAGCCCTGTAAGTTCAGGCATTTGGATATCCATATAGATAAGGTCGGGTGCGCTACCTTCATATAAGAACGTCAATACATCAATAGCATTGCTAAATTTGCCGACTAACCTCAGAAAAGGAGTCTTTACCACATAACTTTCTAGCAGTTGGAGCGCCATAGGCTCATCGTCTACAATGATACAAGTAAGTTGCATTTTGCCACAGATATAAAATTCCAAAGGCAAAGATACACTTATTTTTCCGTTATATACCCAAATAATGATATTTTTTCCTCCCGCACACTCCCACTGAGCTCCTCCCACAAATTTGCTAATCTCCTAATTTGCTAATTTTCTAATTCTCTTTTCCGTCGCCATATCCTCCCTCTCCTTGGGAGAAGTCTCCGAATAGGAGAGTATGTGAACGGGGTGAGGATTCCTCTTTCTTTCGCCTCGAAACCCCGTTTTTGGCATTTTTGGCATTGTTGTATTAAGCTATTAATCAATTTTTTACACACCCTTTCTATACCAATCGTCCAAGATTCGTATAAGCTTCCTATAAGCTCTCTATAAGCTAACCCCACCCTCCTCACAGCCTTTTTTCACCAAAATCTCTCTCAACCCTCTTCCGAAAATCTCCGTTTCCTTCCGAAAATTCAAAACCTCTCTAAGATTCTCTAAAAACTCCGACGAACCTCTCTCCCCATTTCACAAGGCGCAGCCTTGATTTTGTTTAAAATTTGTTTAATTTCTGAAGCACAGCCTCATTCCTCTAACTCAACCTCGCACCTCATTTCCTCATTCCCTAATTTTCTCATTTTCTCATTCTCTCATTTCCTAATTTGCTAATTATAACTATCTTTGCATTTTAATTACTCAAAAAACTATGGCAGATAAACACCATTACAAAGGTCTTACCGATGCGCAAGTCCTTGAAAGTCGCCAAAAATACGGCGAAAACTCCCTTTCATCAGTAGAAGGCGAACCGCTTTGGAAACAATTCTTAGAAAAGTTCACCGACCCCATTATCATCATTCTTCTCGTTGCCCTCGTCTTCTCTTTTGGAGTATCTACTTATGAATATGTGGTGCATAATGAAGGTTTCGATGCTTTCTTAGAGCCCATAGGGATTCTCTTTGCTGTACTCTTGGCTACAGGTGTCGCTTTCTATTTTGAACATAAAGCCAATAAACAATTCGAAATTCTCAATCAGGTAAACGACGAGATTTACTACAAAGTCATTCGCAACGAACACATTACACAAGTGCTCAAAAAGGATATTGTAGTAGGCGATATAGTGATTTTGGAAACCGGTGAAGAAGTACCCGCCGATGGCGAGCTCCTCGAAGCCGTATCAATGCATATCAACGAGTCTACCCTTACCGGAGAACCTTTGGTACACAAAACCACCAATCCATCCGATTTTGAGGCAGAAGCTACTTACCCTTCTAACTACGTTTGTCGCGGTACTTCGGTATCCGATGGTCACGGTATTTTTGAAGTGAAAAAGGTCGGCGATGCTACCGAATACGGCAAAGTGTTCGAGGGGGTTCAGATAGACAACACAGTGAAAACTCCCCTCAACGAACAGTTGGATAAACTCGCAGGAATGATTACCAAAATCAGTTACGCTATTGCAATTTTGGTGATTGTAGGTCGTCTTATCCTATATTTTACGCTTCCTGCTCATAACATAAACCAAATCGATTGGATTGATTTTGGTCACTATCTTCTCAATACAGCGATGATTGCTATTACCGTAGTGGTAGTTGCGGTACCCGAAGGCTTACCGATGAGTGTTACCCTCAGTTTGGCTTATAGTATGCGCAGTATGATGGCTACCAATAACCTCGTGCGCAAGATGCACGCTTGTGAGACGATGGGCGCTACTACCGTGATTTGTACCGATAAAACGGGTACACTCACCCAAAACCAAATGACTATCTACGAAACTTATTTCAATCGTTTTACAGATGAACAATTAGGTGAAAAACTCATCGCCGAATCGATGGCGGTGAACTCTACGGCTTACCTCGATTTTACTGATAAAGAAAAACCAAACGTGCTGGGGAATCCTACCGAAGGAGCACTCCTATTGTGGCTCTACGGCAAAGGAACCAACTACTTGCCCATACGCGAAGGGAGTGAAGTGCTTAACCAACTCACTTTTTCTACCGAGCGCAAATATATGGCTACTTTGGTGCAATCACCAGCGTTGGGCAAACCGGTATTGTACGTGAAAGGAGCTCCCGAAATCGTGATGACTTTTTGCTACGAGGGTGGTAAATTCCTTTCCGATATTCCTCAAGCCGATTTCGAGGCAAAACTATTACAATACCAAAACCAAGCGATGCGCACTATCGGTTTTGCATATAAAGTAATCGACGACCCGAATACGGTAATATCCGAAAATGGTAAGTTAGTGGTAAACGGCTTAAATTTTATAGGTATTACCGCTATTTCTGACCCCGTACGCCCTGATGTGCCTGCTTCTATTGAAGAGTGTTTGCACGCAGGCATTCAGGTGAAGATTGTAACCGGTGATACACCAGGTACCGCTCGCGAAATCGCCCGCCAAATACATTTGTGGGACGATACTTGCACCGAGCGTAACCAAATCACCGGCGTAGAATTTGCCGCAATGAGCGATACCGAACTCTTAGACCGCATTACCGACCTACGCGTGATTTCACGCGCACGTCCGCTCGACAAAGCACGCCTCGTGAACCTATTGCAACAAAAAGGCGAAGTTGTAGCCGTAACTGGTGATGGTACCAACGATGCACCAGCCCTCAAAGCTGCCCAAGTAGGTCTTTCAATGGGCGACGGAACCTCAGTAGCCAAAGAAGCTTCCGATATCACTATCTTAGATAACTCGTTCAGTAGTATCGGTAAAGCCGTGATGTGGGGGCGTTCACTCTATTTAAACATTCAGCGTTTTATCCTCTTCCAGATGACTATCAATGTGGCAGCGTGTATCATCGTGCTCATTGGGGCATTCTTAGGGGTAGAGTCACCGCTTACCGTAACTCAAATGCTCTGGGTGAACCTCATTATGGATACCTTTGCGGCATTAGCGTTAGCATCCTTACCACCGAGCAACCGCGTAATGAACGATAAACCTCGTGCGCGTGGTGCTAATATCATTACAAAGCCAATGACAAAAGGCATTTTTGGTGTAGGAGGATTCTTTGTAGTGTTGCTTTTTGGTTTCATTCAGTACTTTAAAAATGAGGATATCACCAGTCTCACTCAATTTTCAATTACTGATTATTTCAGTCATTTCTTTCACTTCGGAACACCCAAAAACGGACTATCGGCTTATGAACTTTCCTTGTTCTTCTCGATATTCGTGTTCTTGCAATTCTGGAATATGTTCAATGCCAAAGCTTATCGTACCGGCAAGAGTACTTTTTATAATATAGGCAAGAGCCAAGGTTTTATACTTATTGCTACGGTGATTGTCATCGGTCAAGTGTTTATCACTACTTTTGGTGGGCAGATGTTCAACGTAACCCCACTCAAGCTCACCGATTGGACAATCATCATTGGCGCTACCAGTCTCGTACTATGGACAGGAGAAATTCTCAGAGCCATAAAAACAGAAAAGTAATAGTCGCTTTTGCGTTACATACTTAGCCGAATTTTCAAACTTTGGCTAAGTTGATTACCCTAATAATCAAAATCCTTTAGTTACATTGTAGGGGCGATTGGCAAATCGCCCTCACAAAACAAAACTTTCCAGATAAGCTCTTTTTTTTGTATTAAAACTTTGCTGATTTGCTAATTTTCTCCTATCTTTGCCCCAGTATTAACTTAAATAAAGGTGTAGAAAACGGAATTAAATGTACTTTACTTTTAGTATTTTTGGGGAGGTTATTGCTAATGGTATCAAAGATTTTAAAAGAATATTTTATGTTAAAAGTAAAGAAAATGACGTTGAAAATAAACTAATTTCCGTAGACAGTATATGGTATGATAGTGATAACATTTCACCCAAAAAATAATCATTAAAACATCAACAATATGACTTTTTTAAAAACTCTCTTAGCCACTATCCTCGGATTCTTTATTTCTATGGGGATATGTTTTATTCTTTTCCTCATCTTCATCTCTGTGATGATAAGCTCAGTGGTAGGTGGTGCCAAAGGTGAAGAAGTGAGTGTGAAGGACAATTCTGTACTCGAACTTTCTTTTGAAGAACCATTAGTAGACTACGGCGAACGCATAACCTTTAAGGATTTCGACTATACCTCTGAATCCTATAACGGACTTAATGCAACTCTCAAAGCTATTGAGAACGCCAAAACCGACAAGCGTATCAAAGGTATTTACCTCAAAAGTACGGGTAACATCGGCGGATTAGCTTTCGCTCAAGAACTTCGTAAAGCTTTGGAGGATTTTAAGACTTCTGGCAAATTCGTCTTAGCTTATAGCGATGAAATTTCCCAACTCGATTACTATCTCCAAACCGTAGCCGATAAGGTGTATATTAGTCAGCTCGGAAGTGTTGCGCTCCGGGGTCTCTCTTCTGAAGTCCTTTTCTTCAAAGGGCTCCAAGAAAAAAGCGGTGTGCAAATGGAAGTGATTCGCCACGGCAAATACAAAAGCGCTGTAGAACCTTTCTTAGACAATAAGATGAGCGATAACAACCGCAAGCAACTCACCGAATTACTCTCTGCTATGTGGAACGTCATCGTTACCGATATCGCTAAAAGTCGTAATATTCCCGTAGAAAAACTCAATGAAATAGCTACCAATGTAGGTGGACGCACAGCACAGTTAGCTAAAAACAACGGACTCATAGACGGTATTCTTTTCCGCGATGAATTCGAGCAAATCATCTGTGATAAAACCGGTAGTAAAAGTATCGATAAGGTTGATTTTATCAATATTGAAGATTATGCCGAAGCCGTAGTAGGCAAAGCAACGGGCAAGCACTCCAAAAATAAGATAGCTGTTATCTATGCCGATGGTGAGATTATGCAAGGCGAAGGACGCGCTGAAATCGTAGGTAATGAAACCATTATCCGTGCCTTGCGCAAAGCCTCTGATAATAAAGATATAAAAGCTATTGTGCTTCGTATCAATTCCCCTGGTGGCGATGCCTTAGCCTCTGAATTGATGCACCGAGAAATCGAAGTTACTAAAAAGAAGAAAAAGGTATATGTCTCTATGGGCAACTATGCCGCTTCTGGTGGCTATTATATTGCGTGCAATGCTAACCGCATTTTTGCAGAAGCAGGTACTATCACCGGTTCTATTGGGGTATTCGGCGTAATTCCTAATGTAAATGCCTTAGCTACCAACTGGGGTATAAATGCCGAAACCGTAAGCACTCACCCCAACGCTCAGTTTTATAGTGTATTCCAAAAACCTACTGAACAATTCAAAAAAGAAATGACCGAATCTATTGAGCAAGTATATACTGTATTTTTAGATCGTGTAGCCAAAGGGCGTGGTAAAACGGTTGCCCAAATAGACTCCATTGCACAAGGAAGAGTATGGAGCGGTAAAGAAGCCCTTGCTAATGGTTTGGTAGACGAAATCGGCTCGCTAAACGATGCTATTGCCTACGCTGCTAAAGACAACGGACTCAAAGAATATCGCACCGTTTCTTACCCTACTTTCGAAATGGACTTTAAAGCAATGTTCCGCCGTTTTGGAGCGAATCTGAGAGGTGAGAACTTGCGCAATGAGATGGGTGTAGAAGCTTATGAAGTCTATCAGCAGGTGAAACATATCGCTCAGCAACGTGGAGTGCAAGCCCATTTAGAATACGATGTGAAACTGAAATAGTTATAAAAATTAACACAATATTAACACCTAAAAACTTGCTTAGTTCATTTTAAAGAAGTACATTTGTACAGTGAAATTCTAAATAGATGAAGTTATGAAACGAGCTACGTTTGAATATACCACAATGATTTTATCGAAAGTGAGTTTCGACCCTAACCTATTTTGTAAGGAACTTAAAAAAGCTATTGACAGGTTATTACCTTATGAAATAGAAGAATTGAAAGTTTGGTTAGATGACTACACCAAAAATAAGCCCGAACTGATGCAGTGTATGGTGCTTATGGATAAATGATAACAAAAGCTGCCTACTCTCGTAGGCAGCTTTTTCTTACTTCTTATCTCTTACCTAAAAATGAACATCACCAGTACTCAAAACCCCCTAATAAAGAAAATAGTTCTCCTCAGCGAGAAATCACGCGAGCGTAAAAAAGAAGGAATATGTGTAGTAGAAGGTGCGCGCGAGATACGCTTAGCCCTTGAAGGAGGCTACACTCTCGAAACATTGCTATATCAGCCTGAGATTTTTGCAGAAGAACACTTGCTAAAACTTCTTAGCCATACAGCTCAAAGAGTAAATCCTATCGCTATTAGCAAAGAAGTATACCAAAAGATTAGTTATCGCAGTTCTACTGAGGGGGTTATTGCCTTAATACAGACTAAAAAGCACAGTTTAGACACGCTAGCTTTTGTAACCGACTCTCCTTTGTTATTGGTAGCTGAAGCTCCTGAAAAACCAGGGAATATAGGGGCTCTCCTTCGCACTGCCGATGCTGCTAATATAGACGCTGTGATTATTGCCAATCCTAAAACTGACCTCTACAACCCTAATATTATACGTTCGAGCGTAGGTTGTGTGTTTACTGTTCCTATTGCAACGGGGAGCACTACTGAAGTGATTGATTTTCTCAAAGCCAAAGGTATCAATAGCTATTGCGCTGCTCTTACTGCCTTTAAACCTTATTACGAAGTATCGTTTGAGGAAGCCAGTGCTATCGTAGTAGGTACGGAAGACCAAGGTCTTACAGAGGAATGGCTTACTCATAGCACTCAGAACATTATTATCCCGATGGAAGGTGTAATCGACTCTATGAATGTATCAGTTGCTGCTGCGGTACTTATTTTTGAAGCGAAAAGACAAAGGGTAAATCTTAATTAATAAAATATTTATAGAGAACAAAGAGCTCCACTTAGCAAGCTAAGTGGAGCCCTTTATTATTATTTGTGTTCGTGTAGTCCGCATTCTTTTTTACTATTGCTTTCCCACCACCAACGACCTGCGCGAAAATCTTCACCCTCTTTGATAGCACGAGTACAAGGGGCACAGCCTATGCTCACAAAACCTTTGTCGTGTAACACATTATAAGGAATGTTATGTGCCTTGATAAAGGCTTTGGTATCTTCAAACGTCCAATGGAGGATAGGGCTGTATTTAAAGAGCTGGTAAGTATCGTCCCATTCGAGTATAGGGAGGTCTTTACGAGCATTACTTTGGTCGGCACGTAAACCTGTTACCCATACTTTCTTGCCTTTTAGTGCTCGGCTAAGGGGTTCTACTTTGCGTATATGACAGCACTCTTTGCGCAGCTCTACTGAGCGATAAAAAGACAAAGGGCCATTTTTGTGTACATATTCTTCTATATCGTGTGTTTTGGGATAATAAGGCAAAATATGTGTATTGTAGCGTTGCTCAGTGCTTTCCCAAACTGAGTAAGTTTCGTTGAACAAGCGACCGGTATCTAAAGTGAAAATACTGATAGGAATTTGGTTTGCGAGAATGAGGTGAGTAATAGCTTGGTCTTCTAACCCAAAGCTGGTTGAAAAAACTATCTCATTAGGAAATTGTTCAGCTAAAGAAGCGAGACCTTCTACTTCTGTTTTTTGTAAGAGAGCGTTATGTAATGTTGTTAATCGTTCTTTCATAGTGTTATTTATTGTCAGCAAAAGTGAGATAAGGCATAATTTCTTTTATAGGAACTTTCACTTCAAAAGGCGTATCTACATAAGGAGCTATCTCAAAAGGTTCATAGAACAAAATGAGAGCATCGGCTGCTACGCCCATTTGGTTAGGAAGACGAAAGATTCCATTTTCAAAATCAAACTTTTTATCATCTAAAGGAGTGATGGTGGCGTTTTGTTGTGCTTTCTCAAAATAACGTTTGGCTATTTGGGTTACTTTTTCTTCATCGGTAAAGAGGTTTTCATTGGTAATTACTTCGCCATTATCTAATGCAAAGTGAGTGAAAACTTTGGTTTGTATAGGTTGTGCTTCACCGGTAAAAGCATAACGGTTGGACACTAAAGAAAGCATCTTGCTATTTTGCCACATAATGCTATCAGTAGCGATAAACTCGAAAGCAGGGAGCTCAGGGAAATGTTCGTGAAGCTTATAGTAATCTTTTGTAAGGCTATCTAAAGCTTTTTCTATACTGATACCTTCCACTTGTAGAGAGTCGTCGTTGGAAAGGAGAAAATTGGAGAGTTGTAGCTCTATTTCTTGATTGAAATTCTTAGCAAACTCGCTATTACCGTTGCAATATAGATAGTTTAGGCTTACAGAGAAACAGTTATCTTCGCAATTCTCATCGCTACGTTCTATAGTTTTCTCTTCAAAGCTGATTTTTTGAGTACGGGTATAGTGACGGTAAATGCAGTAACCGCAGTAACCGATTATTATAATGAATATAAGACCTAAAATAAGGCTTAATTTTTTTATATTGTTTTTTTTCATTTTTTTAAAACCTTTGTCTGTAAAATTTCAACTTTACCAAAGTTTGGGGCGCAATTAATCATTTACAATTAATCACTAACCATTGACATAAATATTTCGGCATACCATTGCTGATAGGTTGATTTGTTTGTCGTTTACCAGTAGAGTCATAGAGTCGTCGAAGGGTTCTTTGCTGAGTACTTCTATTTCGTCGCCAAGAGCTATATTCATTTTGTTGAGGTAAACGAGAAATTCCTTAGAGGTGTTCTTTACCGCTGCACATATACCTTTATCGCCTTGTTTGAGCTCGCTTAATAGGGTTTGAATAGTGGTGGTAAAAACGCCTTCTTTGTTAGGAATCGGGTCGCCGTGGGGGTCTTTTTTAGGAAAATCGAGGAAAGCATCGAGGCGCTCTATAAGTTTTTCTGACTGTATATGTTCTAACTCTTCGGCTATTTCGTGCACTTCGTCCCAAGAGAAATTGAGTTTTTCGACTAAGAATACTTCCCAAAGACGATGTTTGCGAATGATAGCAATAGCTTTTTGCGTACCTTTTTTAGTGAGTGTTACCCCTTGATATTTTACATAGTTGATGAGTCCCTTATCGGCTAACCTTTTAAGCATATCGGTTACTGATGAAGCTTTGGTATTCATCACTTCGGCAATAGCATTGGTATTCACCTCTTCTTTCTTTTCGTTATAAAGGTGAAAGATAGCTTTCAAGTGGTTTTCTTCAGATAAGGTCATTTTGCTTTGTTTTTAAGAGAAAAACCGCCTTTTACAGCGGTTCTATTACTAAATGCATCAGCTATTTTCTAATTCAGTAAAGAGAGCTTTTAGCTCGGTAGCGTCGTGCGGACTGAGTTTACCTGCAAGCACAAGACTCAGTTGGCGACGTTGTAGGGCACCGTCGTAACGTTCTTTTTCGAGCTGGGTTTCTGGTTCTATCTCAGGTACTTTTACGGGGCGACCGTTTTCGTCTACCGCTACGAAAGAGTAAATCGCCTCGGTAGCTTTGGTACGTTCGCCATAGATATTTTCCATCCACACATCGATATATACTTCCATAGAAGTAGAGAAAGCGCGAGAGATGGCGGCTTCGACCGTTACGATGCTTCCTATGCGTATGCTGTGAGTAAAAGCCACGTGGTTTACTGATACGGTAACGGTTAAACGTCCAGAGTGGCGTTGTGAGGCAATACTAGCAGCTCTATCCATACGGGCGAGGAGTTCACCCCCAAACAGAGCGTTGAGGTGATTGGTTTCGCCTGGGAGTACGAGGTCGGTGAGTATAGTACGTGAGTCAGAAGGTTTTTTCTTGAGTTTCATCATTATTTTAGGGTTGAGTTAGTATCCAGCCACCGTCGAGTTTTTTCTCTTCTTTAGAGTTTTGCACTTCTTTTTGTTGTAGTTTAGCTTCGTCCATAGAATCGAAACCGCCATAACTTACTTGGTACAAACCTCTGGCGTTCATTCCTAATACGAAAGCGTTTTTATACCCTAACTTTTGAAGTTGTTTCACTCGGGTTTCTGCGTTTTTCTCGTCTTTAAAAGCCCCTGCAATCACTTGATATTTTTTAGCTGACATTGCCGAATTTGTACGTACAGGGGTAGAGGCTACACCTGAGGTATTGGTTTGAGCGGGCTTAGGTGTTGTAGTGGTTTGTGCAGGTTTGGGCGCAGTGCTAGTTTGCGCTGGCTTAGGCGTAGCAGTAGCTTGTACAGGCGTATTAGCGGGCTTGGTTGTCGCTACCGTAGTGGCAGCTTGATTAGTGGACTGAGTAGGTTTTTGTTCAGGCTTTACTTGCTCAGGTTTTACTTGTTCGGGCTTTTTAGCCTTTACTTTTTCTACTTGCAAAGGAATAGCAGGGATAGTAATAGGCGGGGTGAACACGGCTGCTTCGCTGAGTTTTTGGTTAAGACGCTCTTGTACTAAGCTGTCAGTAATTGCAAACTGTTGTTCGTTATTGCCATCGTTTACTACTCTTTCGCCGAAGAGCAGGTAAGCTCCATAAGCCAAAAAGGCTAAGCCTACTGAGGCTACTGCTGTATATTTTACATACGGCATTATTTTAGCAGGTTTCTTTTCCTTAGCTGGCGGTGGGGTAGTCCCTCTGTGGGTTTTAGGAGTATTGGTTACCACAGGAGCTGTAACTTGGCTCACAGGACTTTCAGTAGGAGTTACTACGGCATCTTCTTCTTCTGGGGGAAGGTTAGGAATGCCGGTATCGGTACTTGAATGGTCGAGTGTAGGACGGATTTGATTTTCTTCTATTTTCAAATCGGAGGCGGTTACTTCGTGAGGTACGAAAGGCGCCATACCGAAAGAATCGGTAAGGAAATTCACGTCGTCAGCGGGTTCGAAAGAGATACGACCTTCGCCGACTAACCTAAGAGTCCCGATTTTTTCGAGATTTAAGGTTTGGTCTTGTTTTAAGATGCGTTTCCACCCTTCGACAGCTAAGTTTACGTAATCTTCTACCAAGTTATATTCGATGCCTGTTTGTTCGGATATATACTTGATGAGCAAGCCGTCGTTAGAAGTGAGGCTTGCGTTGAAACTGAGCTCTCGTTTAGGAGGGTCGAACGTTTTGTCTTCAGCCATTTGGGCTGATTTCCTATTAGATATAAATGCTCCAAACTTAGGGATAATCACGCATTGGTGTTTGTAGAGCAATTCTTCGATGTATACATTTAGGTCTTTCATAATTCCGATATTTTAAGTTATTAAAATGATGGATTTGCCTTTTGAAACAACAAAGGTACGATATTTTTTTATACCGACCAAGTTTTTTGATAAAAAAGTGGTCTTGCCAAGAATCGAACTTGGATCAAAAGTTTAGGAAACTTCTATTCTATCCGTTGAACTACAAGACCTGTAATTAATTTTTTGCAAAGGTACGACTTTTTTTGAAACTACGAAAAAATGTGATGAAAGATGAGAAAATTAAGAAATTAGAAAATTAGCAAATGAGGAAATTAACAGATTAGTAAATGGAGTAAATGTCAATAATACCACTAATCAACTTTGCCAAAGGTGCGAGTCGCACAGGCAGTCGTAGCACGACAGGCTATTAACTTTAACAAAGTTTGAGATGAAAAAGCGATGTGTTGATACTGTTAGGAGTATTCGGAAGGAAACGGAGAAGTTCGGAAGAGGGTTGAGAAAGGTTTTGGTAAAAAAAGGCAGTGAGGAGGGTGGGGTTAGCTTATAGAGAGCTTATAGGAAGCTTATACGAATCTTGGACGATTGGTATAGAAAGGGTGTATAAAAAGTTGATTAATAGTGTGATACAACAAGGCTAAAAATGTTAAAAACGGGGTTTCGAGGCGAAAGAAAGAGAATCCTCACCCTGTTCCTCTCCCAAGGAGAGGGGGAGTGTAGTGATGGGAAAGAGGATTAATAAATTAGAAAATTTAGAAATTAGCAAATTTGTTGGAGGAGTTTAGGGGGAGTGTGGCGATGGGAAACTTTTCTTATAATTAACGTATAATTGAATAAGAATTTTATTATTTTGGGCTTTGGGTTGTATTCATATTCAATTTTTGATTTATCTTTGCGTTTTAAAAACTAAGAATAAAATGGATTTTCTTTTTACTGCTGATGCCCTTGTGGCGCTTATTACTCTTACGTTTCTCGAAATTGTATTGGGGATTGATAACGTGATATTTATCTCTATCGTTACGGGTAAACTGCCCGAACATCAACGTAAGCGCGCTACACGCTTAGGGCTTTTTTTGGCGATGTTTTTGCGCATTGCTCTTTTATTGGGTATTTCGTTTCTGATTAGGTTGAAAGACCCGCTTATCAGCCTTGACTGGGGGTGGTTTTCAGCTCATTTTAACGGGCAGGCTCTCATACTGCTTGCGGGGGGTATCTTCCTGCTCTATAAATCGACTAAGGAAATTCACGCGAAAGTGAATCATATAGAACACGTTACACAATCGGATAACCCTAAGGGGCGACAACACGCTTCTTTCGGGGGAACTATTGTACAAATACTGTTGATAGACCTTATTTTCTCGATGGATAGTATTCTTACGGCGGTGGGAATGACCAGCGGGCTGACAGGGGCGATTTATATAATGATTACAGCGGTAGTGCTTTCGGTGGGCATAATGATGCTTTTTGCAAACCCTGTGGGCAACTTTGTAAACCGCAATCCTTCGATTCAGATATTGGCACTTTCGTTCTTGATACTCATTGGTTTTATGCTTATTACTGAGAGTATGCACCTATCGGAAGCAGTATTGGCAGGGCAAACGGTGGGCGCTGTGCCTAAGGGATACTTGTACTTTGCGATAGCGTTTTCGTTAGGGGTAGAGTTTCTGAATATGAGAATGAGGAAGGCTTCACCTCCAGCCTCTCTCCCAAGTACAGGGGAGCAAAGTGAAAAAGAGGGAGAAAAAATGATGAATGATTAGTGATTAATGGTTAATGATTAATGGTTAATGATTAATGGTTAGTGATTAAGGCAAATGAAGGAAATTAGTGATAAGAGGAAGTATAGCTTAGGTTATAGAAATTCGATAAAAAATAAGCAAAAATAAAGGCTTTGTCTTTTTAGAGTCAAACAAAAAATAGATTGTAAATGAATTTTGATAGACTATAAGTAAAAAGCGTGGCAGTTTGAGAAAAAAGGCGATTTGTATTTACTTGGAAGAAGGCACAAAAGGACTTATAAAAGCTATTCATAAAACAAAGGACTTCTTCAGCATCGTCTTTGGAGTGTTAGAAGACTTGCCCGCAGAGGAAACACTTCCTACCTTTTTAGAAATTGCCCAAACTCTCTCTGCCAAAAGCACCGATGAGCAGGAGGCTTTTGTGAAAAAAATATGCCTATTTGCTTTGTAATATATCACACCAACCCAAAGGCAAATGAGCGAACCTTATAGTGAAGGATGAGCCAAAAATAACTGAACGAATAACGATTTCCTGCTTCCTATATAGAAAATAGTGTAATTTCATTTATAAGAATAGAAAAATATTATAATTTAACAACCTTAACTATATCCTCCGTACATTTAACAGGACAAGAAATAAGAGTTGTGTATTTGCAATATTATTTGTAGCTTTGCGACATATTTTAACTCTAAACTATTGTTATAATGAAATTATTACCTCTATTATCTTTGATTTGCTTTGGAGTCTTTGCCCAAGAAAGAAACTATGACACCACACAAGTGAGTATTGATCAGGAAATACAAGGAACACTCTTGTCTCCTAAGAAGCAGAACAACACTCCATTAGCTATACTTATTGCAGGGTCAGGTCCCACCGACCGCGATGGAAATCAAGCACATCTAAAGAATAATTCTTTAAAATATCTCGCCGAAGGTTTAGCAGAAAAAGAAATAACTGTTTTCCGTTATGACAAGCGTATCATTGCCCAAATGAATAAAGGTACTGTACAAGAGGATAAGGTCACCTTTGAAGATGGAGTAAACGATGCTCTCTTGGTAGTAAACTATTTCAAGGAAAAGTATAAGGATATCATAATTATAGGACACTCTGAGGGAGCTCTAATAGGACTTCTTATTGCTCAGAGAACACCTGTCTCTAAGTTGATTTCTCTTTCAGGAGCGGGCAGTAATAGTGCTACACTCATTGAAGAACAAATAAAGAAGAATGCCCCTCAGCTCAAAGAGGAAGCGCAAAAAGTCCTCAATCTATTAAAAAAAGGAGAGCAAGTAGAGAATGTTTCTCCTTATTTGGCTCCTGTATTTAGGAAGAGTGTACAACCTTATCTTATCTCTTGGTTTAAATATAACCCCACTGAGGAGATAGCAAAGATGAAAATTCCGGTTTTTATTATACAAGGAACTAATGATTTACAGGTAGAAAAAAAAGAAGCTCAACTTCTCAAAGAAGCACAACCTAAGGCACAACTCCTCTTTGTGGAAGGAATGAACCATATATTAAAAGAGGTAAAAACAATAGAAGAAAATCAGCAATCTTACTTAAATCCAGATATACCTATTTCACCTAAACTTATAGAAGCTATTGCTCAGTTTATCAAAAACTAACATATCAAATGAATACCCTAATATCTAAACAAATGGAACTAAATCGTATCAAAGGAAAAATCGCTTTTATCTCGGGTGCCAGTAGTGGGATAGGTAAAGCGGTAGCCGAAAAGTTGGCACAAATGGGCGTTAATTTGATTCTCTGCGCTCGTCGGGCTGAGGTATTGGCAGAACTGAAAGCAAAACTCGAAAAAGAACACGCTGTGGAGGTTATAACCTTAGCTTTCGACGTGAGAAACTATCAAGAGGTTGCGAAAAATATCCAGTCCTTACCCGAAAAATGGCGACAAATAGATATACTCATCAACAATGCGGGCTTGGCAATAGGATTGCAACACCTCTATACTTACGCCATAGAAGATATAGACCAGATGATTGACACCAACATCAAAGGGTTTACCTATATTGCCAACAGTGTGATTCCGCTAATGATTGCCACCGACAAGGTGGGAACGATTGTGAACGTCGGGTCGGTAGCGGGTGAGATAGCTTACCCCAATGGCAGTATTTATTGTGCGACCAAGTTTGCTGTAAAAGCCCTAAGCGATGCGATGCGTATAGAGCTAATGGACAAGAAGCTGAAGGTAACGACCGTAAAACCAGGGTTGGTAGAGACCAATTTCAGCAAGGTGCGTTTCAAAGGCGATGAGCAGAAAGCTGAGAACGTGTATAAGGGTATCACGCCCCTATATGCCGAAGATATAGCCGACACCATAACCTATATCGTCAATCTGCCAGATAAAGTTCAAATCACCGATATTACTGTTACCCCGCTCCACCAATCGGATGCAATACACGTGTATAAATTAGCAAATTAGATAATTTGCTAATTGCTAATTAGTAAATTATACTTACCTTTGTCACAAAATAACGTATGATGTGGTTCGTTTTTGCACTACTTTCGGCTATCTTTGCTGCTCTTACCGCTATTCTTGCCAAAATAGGCATTGAAGGGGTCAATTCTAATGTAGCGACTGCTATCCGCACAGTGGTAGTTGTGTTGCTGGCGTGGGCAATGGTTTTTATCACCCAAAGTCAGCATAATATTGCCCAGATAAGCCAGCGCAGTTGGCTCTTTCTTATCCTCTCAGGAATTGCCACAGGGGCATCGTGGTTGTGCTATTACAAAGCCCTGCAAATGGGAGAAACTACCAAAGTTGTTTCGGTAGATAAACTAAGTATCGCCATCACCTTTGTTTTGGCTATTATCTTCCTACACGAAGACTTCACCCTTAAATCGGTGATAGGTGTCTCGCTCATTACCATAGGTACCTTGGTGATGATATGGTGAGAGTAGGAACGAAACGCTTGCACTAGCAGGACGGGCTAAATTTCCCCATAGAGAGGTTCTTAAAGAAATTAGGTTATTTACGATAGGTATAGGGTGCCTGTACCACACCTAAACCACGTATGTGGCACGAATATAAGAAGGAGATAGGAGAAAAATTTTTTGTTCGTTACGCCAAAAAAGACTACCTTTGCTCCCTAATTTAATTAAAAAAACCGTTATGAGAAAGCTGTTAATTTTAGCAAGCCTTGCTCTCATTGGAGTTGCTTGCTGCAAAAGTGATGATGACAATAACAATAATAGCAATAACAAAGCTCCTGACCCTTGGGAAGAAAAGGTTATATTACCTACTAAGTACATCATAGAATATTCAGCAGATAGTTCCACCGAAATGGTTTACACCCTAGAGGATGGTTTTATTAAAGAAGCAAAAGAGTACGAAATTTCTGGATCAGAACGAAAGGAGGTCAAACATTTGATTATTAAACCCCTAAAAGGTAAAAAGCTTCCTGCCAGAATAGATATTGATAAAGACGGTATAGCTCAAGAAGTTGTAGAATTTAGTTTCAATGACCAAGACCAAGTTACTGAAATTAAAAAAAGTGAATTAGGAAAGTTTTCTATGTCTATTACTTTTGACTACAAAGATGGGAAGCTAAGTAAATTTGCCCCTATCCCTTCAGTAGTTTACAATCTTACCTACCCAGATGCCCATACTGTGGTGGCAACGGGTGATTCTGGATACGACACATATATCTATACTTTTAGCCCAGAAGGCAACTTGATAAAGAAGGTATACGATAATCTCACAAACGGAGTAGTTTCTTTTAGAAAGACCTATCTATATGAGTATGATTTACAGAAGAAAAACCCCAAGAGAAACTTGCAAATACAACTTATCACGTTAGCAAACACTCCTTTAGAAAATTACACCTTTTATGAGCTTTATGAAGCCACTAATAGCAAAAACCTTGTAGTGAAAGTATTCGAACGAACCCAACAACTAGAAGACTCTAACAACCCTAGCTTAGGACTTACTAAAGGTAGCCCATACTTAAGTACAGAATATAAAAATGAAGCTAATAACCCGCAAGGTTACGCTACTAAAATTACCAAAGTGACGGACGGAAATGATGGTACTATTGAGAAATATGAGTACTAATACAAGCTGTGTCATACTTTATAGTTAGAAGAGAAGTATCACTAAACTCAATTAAGAATGTTAATAATAAAAAATCTCCACGCAGGTGTGGACGGCAAAGAAATCCTTAAAGGGATTGACTTAGAAATAAAAGCAGGCGAAGTACACGCTATTATGGGACCTAATGGAGCAGGCAAATCTACCCTTTCGGCGGTGATTGCGGGTAACGAAAACTTTGAGGTAACAGAGGGTGATATCCTCCTCAATGGCGAAAGTCTGTTAGAAGATGCCCCCGAAGAGCGCGCACATAAAGGTATCTTTATGTCTTTCCAATACCCTGTAGAAATTCCTGGAATATCAGTAACCAACTTCATCAAAACTGCTATTAACGAGAGTCGCAAGGCACAAGGATTACCCGATATGCCTGCTGCTGAACTCCTCAAAAAAATACGCGAAAAAGCAACCCTTCTAGAAATCAATCCTGACTTCCTTTCGCGTTCCCTCAACCAAGGATTCTCTGGCGGTGAGAAGAAACGCAACGAAATCTTCCAAATGGCAATGCTCGAACCTAAAATTGCTATTCTAGACGAGACCGACTCTGGTCTTGATATCGACGCCCTACGCATTGTAGCTAATGGGGTGAATAAACTCAAAAGCAAAGACAACGCTGTGCTTGTTATCACCCACTACCAACGCCTTTTAGACTACATCGTCCCCGATTACGTACACGTACTTTCCGACGGTAAAATCGTAAAAACAGGCGACAAAACCCTCGCCTTAGAATTGGAAGCAAAAGGTTATGATTGGCTGAAAGGATAAGCAAATTAGACTATGAATTTAAAAGACAAATGGGTAGCTACTTTTGAGCAGTTCCCACATAAAGGCGATATATTAAAAGATATTCGCAAAGAAGCCCTTAGTTTCTTTGCTGAAAAAGGTTTCCCACATAAGAAAGTAGAAGCGTGGAAATACACCTCACTCTCTAACCTCCAAGCTACTGATTACAGCTTGTGGCAACCTATTCACAATAAAACAACCCTCTCACCCGAAGTGTTACACAAGTACGTTATCGCGGATTGTTATGTGCTTGTATTTGTAAACGGCTATTACAGTCCCGAAATGTCGAGCAAAGAGATTGCCGGCGCTACCATTACGCCCCTATTAGAGGCGTTGCACAAGGGCGGAGAAGCCTTTATCAAAAAATACTTCAACGCCAATACCGAAAAGGGTGATGTATTCACAGCCCTCAACACGGCTTT
Source organism: Capnocytophaga ochracea DSM 7271 (assembly GCF_000023285.1). Taxonomy (NCBI): domain Bacteria; kingdom Pseudomonadati; phylum Bacteroidota; class Flavobacteriia; order Flavobacteriales; family Flavobacteriaceae; genus Capnocytophaga; species Capnocytophaga ochracea. The sequence goes on from NC_013162.1 coordinate 1,444,500, forward strand.
TGCCTCAGAAGGGATTTATATAGAAGTACCCAAGGCAAAAGTAGTAGATAAACCCATACAGTTGCTGTATTTCAACGACAGAAAAGAACCCACTTGCTACCAACCGCGCAATATTATTGCAGTGGGTGAGAATGCACAGCTCAAAGTCATTGAAGTTCACCAAAACTTATCAGATACTGCTACGGCTATCCTTACCAATGCAGTAACCGAGGTATTTGTAGCCAAAGATGCTTTCCTTGATTATTACAAATTGCAAAACGACCGTTTGACGGCTTCCCTTATCGACAACACCTATATTTCGCAAGAAGCAAATAGCCACGCCAGCGTGCATACCTTCTCGTTTGGTGGGACACTCACTCGCAACAACCTCAATTTTTATCACCAAGGCGAGCATTTAGAATCTACCCTCAAAGGGTTGAGCATCCTCAAAGGCACACAACACACCGACCATTATACACTGGTGAACCACGCATATCCTAACTGTGAGAGTCATCAAGATTATAAGAGCATCGTAAGTGATGAAGCGACCAATGTGTTCAACGGTAAGATAATGGTAGAGCAAATCGCCCAGAAAACGAATGCTTATCAGCAGAACGACAACATTCTCCTCTCCGATAAGGCAACAGTATACACCAAGCCCCAACTCGAAATCTTCGCCGATGATGTGAAGTGCTCACACGGCTGTACCGTAGGCTCTCTCAGCGCAGACTTCTTATTCTATTTACAAACACGTGGGATAGGCAAAAAAGAAGCGTCTGCCCTACTCACTTATGCTTTTGCAAATACCGTATTAGAAAGCGTGAAAATCCCCGCTCTTTCGGAGTATATCAATCGCATTATTGCTAAGAAATTAGGGGTAACCGTAGATTTTTAATAGATGAAGTATTAATAAAAAAGAAAAGCCTACTTGAAATTTCAAGTAGGCTTTTTTATTGGATATTGTGGCTGTTGTTTTAAACTCCCGTATAGTTCTCGGGCGTTATAACTTTTAGTTCTGCCTTTACATCTTCATTCACTTCCAAGGTATCGATAAAACTACTGATAGTCTCGGCTGTGATAGCGGTATTAGTGCGCGTGAGGGCTTTGAGGGCTTCATACGGATTAGGATAACCTTCACGACGCAAAATCGTTTGGATAGCCTCAGCTACTACTGCCCAATGGTCTTGTAAATCTTCGCGGATTTTATCCTCATTTAAAAGGAGTTTATTAAGTCCTTTGAGGGTAGATTGTAGGGCTATGAGTGTATGACCAAAAGGTACTCCTACATTGCGCAATACAGTACTATCGGTGAGGTCGCGCTGTAAGCGGGAAATAGGCAATTTTGCCGATAGATGCTCTAAAAGAGCGTTGGCTATACCTAAATTACCTTCGGAGTTTTCAAAATCAATAGGGTTTACCTTATGAGGCATAGCCGAAGAGCCTACCTCGCCTGCTTTTATCTGTTGTTTGAAGTAATCCATAGAGATATATGTCCAAACATCGCGGTTTAAATCGATGAGAATCGTATTGATGCGTTTGAGAGCATCGAAAAGAGCGGCTAAATGGTCGTAATGCTCAATTTGGGTAGTAGGGAAAGAGTGGTGCAAGCCTAATATTTCCTCTACAAAGCGGGTGCCGAAAGCCTTCCAATCGATATTAGGATAGGCTACCTTATGAGCGTTGTAGTTACCGGTAGCTCCCCCAAATTTGGCAGCATAAGGCACTGATATAAGGGTTTGTAACTGCTGTTCTATACGAACGACAAACACCTCGAACTCCTTGCCTAAACGCGTAGGAGATGCCGGCTGACCGTGAGTGCGCGCTAGTAGAGGGACATCTCTCCATTGGGTTACTAAACTTCTCAGTTTGCTGAGCAATTGCTCCAAGGCAGGCAAATACACTTGTTGTACAGCTTCCTTGATGCTAAGTGGAATAGCGGTATTGTTGATATCCTGAGAGGTGAGACCAAAGTGGATAAACTCCTTGTATTTTTCTAATTGCAGTTTATCAAAAGCCTCTTTAATGAAATATTCAACCGCTTTTACATCGTGATTGGTAGTTTGCTCTATTTCTTTTACTTTTAGAGCTTCCTCTTCGGTGAAATTTTGGTAGAGTCTTCTAAGGTTGGTGTATCTTTCCTTAGGGAAATCGGCGAGTTGAGGCAAGGGGAGTTCACATAGAGCGATAAAGTACTCTACTTCCACTTGTACGCGATAACGAATGAGTGCCATTTCGGAGAAGAAAGGCACAAGGGAGGTCGTTTTATCGGCATAACGACCATCGATGGGGGAAATTGCGGTTAACATAATTTCAAATTAGAAAATTAGTGAATTAACGTGAGTTTGATGTAAGAAAAATATGGCTTATGCTACAGAAATCTTACAAATCTTAAAAAAATCAAACAAATAGGTAGTAAGCTACCTAAAAGTCTCGCACAGATCTCACAGATTACACAGATAGTCTTTCAATTGACAATTGATAATTGACAAATGTGATGGGCACGAATTGGCAACTGCGTTGCTGGATTTCACAGAATAGTAATGAAAAGACAATTGTAAATCAGTATTGTATATATAGAACTGACGTTAAATTAGAAAATTTTCTCATTGCTTAGTGTGTAATAGCCGGGTGAGTTTAATAGCTAAATCGGTGAAAATAACTTTGCCATTGCCATTGCGCTCTACGTGTAACTGGGCTTCTTCGAGGAGGTTGTGTATTGCCTCGATATTACCGCCGTGAATAAAAGGGGCAAATTTGGCAAGTTGAAAAGTAGGGTCGGCGAATTGTATATATACCAAACCAGAGGCGGTATAGTTCAGTAGGAATGCCTGACGGAACACCTCAGCGCAGTACTGCAAAAACTGTTTTTGCGCCTCCCGCCCTACGGTATTGATTTCGTCACTCCACTGCAAAAGTCCTTGTATGGAGGCTTTGTTGCCACGTGCGCGGTAAGCTGTACGCACCCACGCAATAAACCAACGCTCAAAAATCGCTTCTTCGCTTTCTTTGTTGTTCATCAGTTGGAGGGCTTTGTTGAAGTTTCCTTGAGCGCGTAGAGCTATTTTGGTCGCTTCGGCATCAGCTAAACCACGTTCTACGAGGGCTTCTTTGATAGCATTCTCACTTAGGGGCGGGAAACGCAGGATTTGGCAACGTGATTTGATAGTGTCTAATAGGGCATTTTCATCTTCTACCACCAAGAGAAAGACTGTTTTGTCGGCGGGTTCTTCGAGGAGTTTAAGAAGCTTGTTAGAGGCTTCGGCATTCATCTTCTCTGCCATCCAGATAATCATTACCTTATAACCACCTTCAAATGATTTCAGAGCTAACTTATTGGTAATCTCTTTAGCCTCATTTACCCCTATGTTGGCTTGTTTCTTCTCTATACCTAAGAACACGAGCCAATCAAAAAGGGAACCATAAGGCTGTTCTTTTACAAAAGCGCGCCATTCGTCCATAAAGAGAGCACTAATAGGGTCTTTTTTGACCTTGTCATTAATAGCTGTGGGGAAAGCAAAATGAAGGTCGGGGTGAGCGAGTTGGGCGCATTGAGCCTTTGCCTTGGGGTTATCGTGCGAAAGAATGAGAGTTGCGTAGGCGATTGCCATTGGCAGAGCGCCTTGTCCTTCGCCTGCCACAAATAATTGAGCGTGTGGAATGCGACCTGCTTCCACACTGGCTTGTAAATAGTTCTTTATTGTATCGTATCCTAAAATATTGTCCATTGTTTAGGTGTTAGATGTTAGGAGTTAGTATATACTGATTTTAATAAAGCAAAGGTAATAAAAATAATACTGTTCCTAACAAAAATAGTATTGCCAAAAAGTGAATTACAAAACTATTTTTCCTCAAAAATATATATTGTTGTACTAAACGTATTGCCCAGAACAACGAGTTGCCAAGTAAGAAAACCTTACCTAAATCAGTAGTGAGAAGTTCGTTAGTAAAACAAAAACAAACTATTGCTACTGCTACAAAATAATAAACTATTTGTATATTGAGAATTTGGATAATTCCGCGATTAGCAAAACTGAGCTTGCGCACTTCTTCCTTCCATTTAAAAAGTCTCCAAAACAACAAATGGAAGACAGCGAAGAGTAAATTATAAAATCCTAAAAAGATAATAACAGTATACATTCTATTTCTTATAAATATTATTCTCTCTGTTGATATCTACACTTCTGTTATTAGGGTCTAATACTATACTCTGGATATTGTTCAATGGCATATCGAGTTCAAAAGTGTAGGTAAGGTTACCCCAACCCCAAGCAGGAACTACCGTACGGGGATAATTAGGGTAAGTGTTTGGTTTTTCGCCGTAAGTCATTCGCAAGGGTACATATACGTATTGGGTTTTACCAGCTTTATCGGTTACAAAAAGGTCGATAGAAAGAGGCAGGCGTTCTAAGCGTTTGAGGGTAATTGCCGTTTTATTTCCTTTGGCTTCTACCTTGTCGATAGCGTAATCGGCTACGTGGTCAGTTTGCATAAACTCATTGAGGAACCATTGCAATTGCATTCCTGATACTTTTTCGGCTATGCGAATAAAATCATTGGGAGTTGGATTCTTGAAAGCATATTCTCGGTAGTAGCGTTTGAGAGTTTTCATCAGTGCTTCGTTGCCCATTAGATAATCTAACTGAGTGAGGAAGAGCTGTCCTTTGTAGTAAGCGGCAATACTATAAGCGTAGTTCGTCGCATAACGGTCGGAATGAGTGATGGTAGGTTCTTGTAACCCCGATTTTACTAAGTTTAGGTAGCCGTTGTAGGCTTTAGTAAAGGGATAGTTGGTTGCAGGAATGAGGTGCAACACTTGTTGTTCGGCAAGTGTTTGGATATAGGAGGTAAACCCTTCGTCCATCCACGGATAAGCTGCCTCATCGGTAGCTAAGAGGTGTTGAAACCAAGCGTGAGCCAGTTCGTGGGTGGCGGTGCCTATTAAACTCTCGTATTTCTTACCGCCTTCCATAAGGGTACACATTGCATACTCCATACCACCATCGCCTCCTTGAATGAAAGAGTATTGAGGCCAAGGATATTTGCCTATAAGTGTATTGAAATAATCGAATACTTTGAGCATATCGGGCTGGATACGCTTCCAATTCTCTGGATATTTTTTATAGAAGAAGTGTATGGTCTTACCGTCGGTGAGAGTGTGCTTATCGTGAGTAAACTGAGGGTCGGCAGCCCAAGTGAAATCGTGTACACGTTCGGCTACAAAGTGCCACGTTTTGGTTTTAGCTTTGGTTTGGGGTATTTTTACGCCCTTATCTTCATAACCACAGCCCATTTCGTTAGGATTTTGCAACACGCCTGAACCTGCTACCACATAGGTTTTGTCGAGGGTGATTTTTACATCGAAGTTACCCCAAACGCCGTAGAACTCACGACCTAAGTATTCGGTAGTATGCCAACCTTGATGATCGTAAGCTACCATTTTAGGGTACCATTGTGCCATTGAAAGCGCTACGCCATCGGGGCTATTACGACCTGCACGACGTATCATTACGGGCACTTGACCTTCAAAGGTCATATCGAGTACTGTTTTGCTGTGAGGTAGAATAGGGGTGGGGAGGGTTACTTTTAGAATTGTACTTTCGTGAGAGAAGGTAGCTTTTTGTCCGTCCTGACTCATAGCCGTAATGCGCAATAGTCCGATTTCAGAAGGTGAGAGTTTGGCTATACGACTCTCGTAAATGGGGTTTTTATCGGTGCCGAGATTGTTAGCCATACGTCTATCGGGGTCGGGGATGGATTGCAGTTTGCTATCCATTTCGCTATTTGGCTGAAAAGCGTTGAAATAGAGGTGGTAGAATACTACGCTGAGAGTATCGGGAGAGTTATTGGTATACGTGAGTTTTTGGGTGCCTTTATACTGAAAGTTTTTTACGTCCATCGTTACGTTCATTTGGTAATCAGCTTGTTGTTGCCAAGGGTTATCTTGGGCTATTGCATTCAGCGTAAAAGCGAAAATAGAGAGTGCTAAGAGTATTTTTCTCATTATTATATTCTATTGATAGTTATTGAAAGTGCAAAGGTACGAAGTAATTGGGAAATTAGCAAGTCGTAGCACGACGGGCAGGTGGAAAATTAGGAAATGAGGTGCGAGCCGCACAGGCAGTCGTAGCACGACAGGCTATTAACTTTGACAAAGTTTGAGATGAAAAAGCGATGTGTTGATACTGTTAGGAGTATTCGGAAGATATCGGAGGTTTTCGGAAGATAGCTGAGAGAAGTTTTGGTGAAAAAAGGCTGTGAGGAGGGTGAGGTTAGCTTATAGAGAGCTTATAGGAAGCTTATACGAATCTTGGACGATTGGTATAGAAAGGGTATATAAGTAGTTGATTCATAATATAATACAACAAGGCTAAAAATGTTAAAAACGGGGTTTCGAGGCGAAAGAAAGAGAATCCTCACCCCGTCCCTCTCCCAAGGAGAGGGGGAATGTAGTGACGGGAAAGAGGATTAATAAATTAGAGAATTTGGAAATTAGTAAATTTGTTGGAGGAGTTTAGTAGGGGGGGGTGGCGATGGAAAGATGAAGCGCAGTGATATATAAGACAAAGATAAGCTATATAAAAAATTGGAAATAAGTGGGTTGATAGAATGAGAGGGGTTAGGGTATTGGTATTTTTTATTATTGTTGTATCTTTGCACCGATTTAACTTCTTAGGTTTAACACTTAACTAAAAATGCAAACATATCACGACCTCTTGCGCCATATCCTCGATAATGGCTATTCTAAAGATGACCGTACCGGCACGGGAACGACTAGTGTATTTGGTTACCAAATGCGCTTTGACCTCAATAAGGGTTTTCCGCTGGTAACGACTAAAAAGATACACTTAAAATCGGTTATCTATGAATTACTTTGGTTTTTAAAAGGAGATACAAATATTAAATATCTCACTGACCACGGGGTGCGCATTTGGAACGAATGGGCAGATGAGAACGGCGACCTCGGTCCTGTTTATGGAGCGCAATGGCGCCACTGGAATGGCGAGGCGATTGACCAGATAAAAACGGTGGTAGAGACTCTTAAACAAAATCCTGAAAGCCGACGGATTATCGTTTCGGCTTGGAATCCGTCGGTATTGCCTGATACAGGAAAATCGTTTGCGGAGAATGTAGCCAATGGTAAAGCGGCATTGCCTCCTTGTCACGCACTGTTTCAGTTTTACGTAGCCGATGGGAAATTGTCTTGTCAGTTATACCAACGCAGTGCCGATGTGTTTTTAGGAGTGCCTTTTAACATTGCTTCATATGCGTTACTCACGATGATGCTTGCGCAAGTATGCGATTTGCAATTAGGAGATTTTGTGCATACTTTTGGTGATGTGCACATCTATAACAATCATCGTGAGCAGGTAGCTTTACAGCTCAGCAGGACGCCACGCCCTTTGCCTACGATGCACTTGAATCGGGCAGTGAAGGATTTGTTTGCCTTTGATTATGACGATTTTCGTTTAGAAGGCTATGACCCTTACCCTACGATTAAAGCGCAGGTATCGGTATAAAGTTAAAATTTCGTTAAAAAATGCTTAAAATTTTGCTATATGGAGCTTTTTTGTTTCATTTGTGCGTTTAAAATAAAGTAAATACTATAAAAAAATGAAGAAATATCTTACAATCGTTATCGCTTTGGTAACCTTACAAAGTGCGTTTTCACAGGTTATTTCGGAGACTTTTTCGTCAGGGAGACTCAATAGAAAACAGAAGATAGGTATCTACAAGCCTGAAAAGTACACGGATAGACAGGCATATCCGCTGATAGTAGTGCTCAATGCGGAAACGCTGATGGAACCTGTTGTTTCGATGGTGCGTTATTACGAACAGTTTGGTGAAATGCCTAAGTGTATAGTGGTGGGTGTGTATGAACCCAAACAAGAAGATGTAACGGTGGTAGAAGAGGTGGGTCGCCCTATTAATGAGTCGGCTCGTTTCTTTGAGTTTGTATCGGCAGAATTGGTGCCTTACATACAAGGGAAATACCCAATAGCTGACCTAAAAGGGGTTATTGCTTCGGAAGAGGCGGGTTTTTTGGCTAATTACTATATGCTTGCCGAGAAGAAACCTACTTTTAATATGATAGTAAGCCTTAATCCAGTGGCTCTTCCACGTATGGGAGAAGAGTTTTCGCACGCTTTGGCAGCGGGAGTGCCTAACCGTTTATTTTACTATATGGCTACTGCCGATGTGGAAAACAAAGTAGTGTACGACAAGGCAATTCAGTTTGAAAGAGCGATGCGCTCAGCGCCTGTGCACGAATCGGTAGAATATCACTTTGTTGATTTTAAAGGAAGCTCAGTAAACGCTGCTAAATTGCAGGGGATAGCACAGGCACTTGATATGTGTTTTGACATTTATAAACCCATAGGAGGCAAGGAGTTTAAGACCCAAATGGAGACTCTTGAAACCGGGATTTATGAATATTTGGAGAACAAATATAACACTATTTATAAACAGTTAGGCGTAAAGAAAGTGCCTATACTAAACGATGTGATGGCTACTTATACAGCTATTAATTCGTCGCAAGACTGGGAATCGCTTAAGAAATTAGCGAAATACGTAGAGAGCAATGGCTACCTAAAAACTGCTATGCCCAATTTCTTTTTAGCTGAATATTACGAAAAAATAGGCGACGATAAAAAGGCACTGAAAACGTATCAGAAAGCGTATACTGAGCCTAATATAGATTTCATCACAGGAGACTTGATAAATGAACGTATCACGCATTTGCAAGCTACCAAACGCAAGAGTAAACACACAAAAGTAATAGAACCCATAGAACCAACAGAAGAAGTGGCACCTGCACAAGAAGAACAAAATCCTACCGATGAAAGTAATCAGAACTAAGATAGAAGGCGTGGTGATTATTGAGCCACAGGTGTTTTTTGACGGAAGAGGTTACTTTTTTGAATCGTTTTCGCAACAGCGATTTAATGAGTTAGTAAGCCCCACTGTATTTGTACAAGACAACGAATCGCAATCGACCTATGGGGTATTGCGCGGATTACACTTTCAGAAACCACCTTTTGCACAGGCTAAATTGGTGAGAGTCGTAAAAGGAGAAGTACTTGATGTAGCAGTGGATTTGCGAAAAGACTCACCTACCTTTGGGCAGTATGAGTCTGTGATACTAAACGAAGAAAACAAGCGCCAGTTTTTTATCCCGAGAGGTTTTGCTCACGGTTTTGCTGTATTGAGCGAAGAAGCTATTTTTCAATACAAATGCGACAATTACTACGCTCCCGAGAGTGAGGGTAGTGTGCGCTGGGACGACCCTACCATAGGTATCGATTGGCGACTACCAGCTGAGGTGATACAACTTTCGGAGAAAGACAAGAAAGCGCCATTACTGGTAGAGGCAAAAGGTAAAAGATAAAAGGTAAAGCCAGTGAGGGCTCGTAACAGGGTATGTGAGTGAAAGGTGAAAAGAGATTGAAAATCAAAGAGCTAAATGTTCCTAACACTTAACACTCAACACTTAGCTAAAAAATAGTTGTCTAAATATTTGGTAGATTGGGAAAAAGGAGTTACTTTTGCACCCGAAAATACAGACGGTGGTCTTAGCTCAGTTGGTTAGAGCGTCGGATTGTGGTTCCGAAGGTCGTGGGTTCGAGCCCCATATTCCACCCTATTAATAAAAAAAGCGCCTTAAAAGGCGCTTTTTTTATGCTCATACGCTATGGCTTATACAAAGCTAGTATATTTCTGAAAAACGACTTTTAGCTTTTTATTAATTAGCTCAATTTCGACGTAAGGAAAGAGTAGCTTACGCTACAGAAATTTTACAAATCTTCACAAATCAAACAAATAGGAGACAAGCTACCTGAAAGTTTCGCACAGATTACAATGTAAACACAACTATTATAAATCAGTATTATATATCGAACTGAGGTTAAAATAAACCTCTATTTACTGATGGATATAAGAGTATTTTTGCTTTTGATATAAATAAAGTTGCTAATTCGAAATAGGCGACCCTTTGCGTTATATAGGAATAAGCATTCGTTATGTAAAAAATGCTTCAGGCAAACTACTGATAGTCTTTAGAAATGCGACAGGCAAAGTAGCTGAACGATTAGAAAGCGGCTTGTACAGAGTACGTGTATTAGTAAACAATACCGAAAGATTTGAAGACGTATCTGAAAACATAGCCGAAGAACTATTCAATGGTAGAACAGCACCTATAGGGGGTGATACAAAAGCAAGATTAGCGCACACCGCTGAAGATACCGCTGAAAAAGTCACTAAAGAGCTTTTAGAAAAAGCAGAAAGTTTAGTTAAAAAAGCTCGTAGTGAAGCTTCTAAATTTGCTAATGACTCAAAAGTTATAAACAAAGTAGCTGAATTTTTAAGTAATAAAAAAGCATTAGAGGCTATTGGTGGCGAAGAAGGATTGGAAGCTATTATAAGAGCTAATGTATGAGCTGGTTGTTCTACTTGTGGGAAAGCAACTACTTCATTTTTAAAGAATATGGACGAGTATTTAGATGATGTGTTAGATTTTGTCTCAAAGTACAGAGAAGTAGATGGTTTTGATGATGTGATAAGAGAACTCAAAAAGCTCAATAAAGATAATACTCCTAACTATGCCGTTGAAGGAGCTGCTTTTATGCTAAGTAAAATGCGTAAAACCTCTGAAATAACTCCACAAAGTGTTAAAAGGTTTGACGCACGTTTTGAATCAAAAGAAATTGATTGTTCTAATTGTCGTTTTGATATAGAACTCTTTCAAAAAAACGTAGGAGATTTAAAATATTTGGAATACAAGAGTTATATAGATGCATCCAAAATATCTCTTAACCAATTTCAATCTTACCTACAATCTGTAAACACTTTAGGTGAGCTAAGATATGTTTTTGATATTTCAAAAATATCAGCAAGTAAAATAAAAGGAGGGATTAAAAAATTCTTTACTAATAATGAAGATGAAATTTTCAAAACTGTTTGGAAAAACAAAAACTTGAGAGATCATTTGTTCAATACATCTAACTATCCAAAAAATATTTCTCAAAATAAACTAAAAGAGCTTATGAAAGAAGATTTTCATCAATTAATATCTAAACAGGAAAGTCAATTGTATAAAATTATAAAAGTAGAATAGAATGAACTTTATAAATACTCAATCATTTAGCAATATAAGTAATTTTCAAGTCTTAGACAATCACATTGCTTTCAATGATGAAAATAATCACTTGTATATCAATGGTTATCTTTTAGATGAAGATAATGAAAGTTACTTCTTTTACGATACATATCTATGCTATCATACAAAAGAAGGAGGTACAGTATTTTTCAATTACATCAATAACACCTCTTTTGAGATAGATGTGTTTTTTCATAAAGATACTTTATTCAATAATAACTTTCTAACTTCTAAGAATTTCTTTAAAAATGAAGAAGGTAAATGGTTAAGTGATTTGTATCTTTATCAATTAAATCCTTTTAAGGAGATTAAAAAATATGATTATTTTATAGAGGGTAATTTCTTTAGGGAAAAGGATTTTATGTTGCAAATATTCTTAAAAAGAAATGTTATTTTAAAAAATATGGAAAATGATATCCTTTGGCAGTATTCTTTAGATAAAAAAGGCTCTATGAGTGTAGGACTTGAAATAATTAAATTTTTAGGGATATATAAAAACAATATCTGCTTTGTTCTCAATAATGGGTTGTTAGTTTTAGATATTTATTCAGGAGAAGAAGCTCATTTTATATCAAATGGGAAAATTTTAAAAGGTAATGCTTTCCAAGAGGATTTTAAAGGTTTTTTTGGATATGATACTATTTTGGATATTTCCAAAGGTATTATTTTTAACTTAAATTTATATTTCTATTTGGAATATGATTTAAATTCTAACAAGAACCTTTTTGATAGTTATAGTTTTAGGAAAGAGGATAATAACAATAACTTATATTTGAATAATATAGGAGGTTATGATGATAAGTATATCTATGCCTTTGAAGGAAGAGATAGCAATCGTTTTGCACTTCTTGACAGAGAGAAAAAGGAAGTGATATGGTCATCAGAATTGCTTCAGAAAGGAAATGAAATTTCTTACATCATAGATATGCAAATCTCTGGGAATAATATCTATATTTTAGATAGTAATGATACTTTACGTATTTTTGAGAGAAGAGTTTAATTTATAGGTTTATTTTATATCTTTAACACCATGAAAATAACAGATGTTAGGAGTTTTTATATTACTCAAAAAGATTTTTTTTACACTAAGAATGGTATGCTGTTTAGCATTCAAAACAAAAAAGAAAAAACTATTGCTCCTATAGTAAATTCTTGTTGGGGAAGCAAATATGAAGAAAATAGTATTGTTGTTTTTGGTGATTTTGGTAGTAAGGTTTATAACTACAAAGGAGAATTAGAATACGATACAAACTTATATGTAGAGTATTATGAAAACCAAAATAATTATATCAAACGTGTTTAAACTTTTTTGAGGAACTTGGAGATAAAACCTAATAGAAGCATTCCAATCCAAGTTACATCAAGATATTCGTATCTCATTATCAAACCTTTATATCCGTCAAGCCAACCATTTGCTTGTTCAATTTTAAACCTATTTTTGTACAATTCTTCATCAAAATAAACATCTGGTTGCTCTCCATTTCGGGGATTAGGTTTGATATTTGCTATAATTTCTTTGCTTTCTAAAAAATCTCTCAGAGATTTGCTGTCAAATCCTGCATCAGCATTGAGAAACAGTCCTTTGTGTTCTATTCCTGCTTCTTCTAATAAAGCTAAGATTTCTTTTAGTACTTCTTCTATTTCATATAAGTCATTGTGATTTCGAGCTTTAGGACTTCCCATTGCTATCATTTGCCTTTTATTATCACACAAAAAATACTATTTGTGGTTACGGCTTTTTTTCTTGCTTGATAACCTGCAGATTCTCCTTTTTGCCGACAACGTGTATGACTACCATCCAATTGAACGCAAGACATATCTAACTTTCTTTTCTTCTTACTTAATAGATTCAACCATACTCGCTGAAAACTACCATCTTTACTCTATTTATTGAAGTAGTAATAGACATTTTGCCAAGAGATCTCTCCTTTTTCAAAATAGCTCTCAATTGGAAGTTCTCTCCATTGCACCCCTGTTTTTAATCTCTTGAGAATCAATAAAAATATTGAAGCTAAATCAAAATTACTTTTAAAACCTCTTTTTCCTACACTTAAAAAGGGAATAATCCATTTATTTATTGTATCTTTGCTCAAAGTTCCTGAATTTTAGTGTTTTTTCTCAAACACAAAATTACTAATTTTCGGGAACTTTTACTTTATTATAGGAAAAAGTTTAAACAGCTTTATTCCGTCTATTCTTTGATAGCATTAGAAGTTCAAACAAATTTAACAATAAGAATAAATAATAATTATTAATGACATAATTATCAATGATTTAAAAATTTTTAAGTGTTAAAATTAGTATTAAATTTTTGTTAAAACGGGGGGGGGGGGTAAAAATATTATTGTACTTTTGTCGCATAATTATTATTAAAAAAATAAGAACTTTTACGATGAAAAAAATGTTTTTAATCTTAGCAAGTGCGGTTGTTAGTTTAACCGCTTGCAGTAAAGACAGTGGGGATGATGATTCACCTCCTATTGAAAAACAGCCTTTTAATGCCGTTATTAAAGATGGTTTTAAAGATGAGAATGGGGTAGATCTTTTACCTCCACGGAACATAGGCAATATTAAAGTAGGAGATTACATTCCTTATAATGTAACAATTACTGATGAAGTTGCCGAGCAAGAAGGAGAAACTTATAGAGTAGTAGCTTCAACCTATGATGAAGGTACACATCAAGAAAGATCAGTTAGTTATGATATCTATTTAGCTGACAAGGAAGACCCTACAAAAATGGTTTTACTTGAAAATCCTGAGCAACTTACTTTTAATAAGAGAGGCACTTATAGTTTCTTCATTTATCCAAAAGAAGCTGGTACATATAATTTGAGGTTTTTACTTGAGAAAAGTGTAAATAATCAGAAGATAGGTACTTCTGCTATACCAATAGTAACTTTTAATGCCGTAAGAATCACAGCCTACTCTCACGGGTATTTTACTGGCAAATGGAAATGGGAGTGGAGTGATTCTTTCATTCCTATATTAGAAGAACATTCTGTCAACCGTAGAAAATTCTTCTTTAAAATAGATGATGGATCTACAGAAAAAGATAAGTATCTTCAACCTGAAAAGGCAGGAATATTTTACTTTACTGAGTATAACGGAGATAATAGAGGTCCACTGAGTTTTACCGTTGGAGCAGAATATGAGTATTATCCCGAACAAGAAAGAACAAGAGCAATACAATACCTGATCTTCCTTCTTCTAAAATGAACATTTTCATACAAATTAAAAGGAATGGGGAAGACACAGAAACTGTCAAATACTACAATGTAGACATAGAAAACAGATAATAATTTAAATATTAGGAATTATGAAAAATTTAAAATTTATACCAGTAATAGCAATGTTTGCTATATTTATCTCTTGTGGAAAAGACAATGAGAATGGACAAAATAAGGTTGATTTTCCTGAACAACCAGAAAAAACACTATCTTTAAAAGCAACGGGAAGAACATCAACAAAGGGGACTGAATATGTTGAAACGGTTCAGAAACAGCTTGAATTAGACCCTCCTCAATTGATAAATAATGATCTAATTAATTCTATCTATCCAGGGAGTGTGCTGGATGGAGGTGATTTTATGAATGCAGTCTATACTAATTTAGTAATTAAAGACCCAAAAGAAATCACACTTTCAACCACTCTAAAAGGTAAGGACTATATTGTTTCGGACAAAGCTCTTCCTGTGTTAAGTGATGTACGTCAGAGAATTAATGGATTAGTATACACCAACAGAGGGCAAATAGACTTTAATAACACCTCTTCACTTGTAGATTATACAGCTGAAGAAGTAAACACTAAGGAAAGTTTTAATAAAACTTTTTCTGTACACGTAAAAGCTAATTTCCTAAAAGTTGTAAATGCAGGATTTGGTTATAGCCAAGAACATCTAACTATTCATAGTAAAAAATATGTGTTAGTAAAACTACGCCAAATATTCTATACTGTAAGTGTAGACCCAAAATCAGCAAATGAATGGGGTAATATCCAAAGTGTAGGAGCTTATGAACCTGTATATGTAAGCAGTGTAGATTATGGTCGTGTAGCGCATTTATTACTTGAAACAGAAGACGATAAAGAGACTGTAAGAAAAACTATCTCTGGGTCAATTGGAGCCAATATAGGTAAATTTGGAGCTGAAATTTCTGCAGAAAATAAGCAAGAGATGGAGAAATTATTTAACAAAACCAATATGAAGATAATGATTTGGGGAGGAGATTTAGCAAATGCAAAGTTGGTTACTGACTATAATAGCTTTATGGAGTTTTTGAAAAGACCAGCACCAGAAGATTTAGTGAAATCTTGTACACCTGTAGGTTATAGAGTTAAAACAATAAGAGATAACAGACCGATTGCCGTACGCACTATGTATACTGAAGAACGATTCACTTATAAAAAATAATAGCAATATGAAAAAGATATTTTTAATTTTAGCAGGTATAACTATTAGTTTAGTTTCTTGCAAAAAAGATGATAAAGGAGGAGAAGAGCCTGCTCCTAAAACAGATATTCAGGTTAAAGCATTGTTGGAAGGTAATAATACATTGGAAAATGTAACCTTAGGACAATCATTAATGTTTGAAGTTAAAATTACAGACACACAAAATAACGAAGGTAAAAAAGTAACCTATCATATTTTCCCTACAAAAAGTGATAAAAACAACTATCACCACGTAGCTTTTAAAGATTTTGATTTGTCAATTTATAGCGATGACGTTAAAGATTTAAAAGGAATAAATATTGACACTGCTACAGGAGAAATTACCTATCCCAAGCCAGGTACTTATAAAATTATAATTAAGCCCTTGGTAGCAGGAAGTTTTGAAATTCATCTTAATACCTTTAAAGAGATAGAAGGAGAAAACAAACCTTATTTTGAGAATACAAATCTCAATTTTAATGTTGTAGATATTAAAGTACGCACAGAGGTAAAAAGAGATGGTTCGAAATATAAAAACGTTCTTTACTTTCAAATCAATGATGGTGATGGGGCTAATGATACTTTTTTAACTGCTGATAGTGGAGTAAAACAAGAGTATTTGGTGCAATATCTTGGAAAAACTCTTACAGGAGATTTTGATCAAGGGAAGGAATTTCTTTTCTATGAAAGTGATTCTCAGACAGGTTCAGCTCCTGAAATTAGTACAAGAGAAATTAGCAGGATACATATAGAAAGAGTGTCTTCTACAAACAATAGTGGCAGAAAGCGTATAGACTACTACAATGTCAAGTTCTAAATAAATTATTTTTTTATAATTAAAGCAGGCTGTCCAAAAGTACTGCGATGTACGGTTCCCCCCCCCCTCAAGGGGGGGGCAGGGGTGTTATGATTATCAATTACTTATGAAATCACAAAATACCCAACCAATACACCAGATAGACTTTTTGGACAACCTGCTTTTTTACAAAAAAACTATTTAATACGAACGCCTGCCATTCTGTCTCCTCATCTGACAATATTATCGAAAACCTGACACTTTGTCAGGTTTTACACTTTGGCACAGCCTTTGTATTATTTCTTTAGGTAGTACTACTTTCCATTGACCGTATTTATATCCTGCGGACGCGTAGCAAATAAATACACGAACTAATTAGATAACCTTTAAATTATTGATTATTATGGGTGTAATAACCGAGAACCATTCAATGCTTGGCTTGCGAGGTGATGTTGGGAAAATCTTTGTCTACAAACAAAGAGACGGCAAGACAATTGTTTCGAAGGTGCCTAAAAAACCATCTAAGAGCAGCAATATTCAAGCCGCACACCGCAACGGCTTCAAAAAAGCCATTAAGTACGCCAAGAAGATCAAGAATAATAACCTTGATCTGTATGGTAAATATGAAGAAATGGCAAAGGTCAAGCATTTGACAGCCTACAACCTCATTGTCAAGACTATTTGTCCGTACCAGAGATTACGGAGGTTAATGTCGATGGCTACAATGGCACGGTAGGCTCTAAAATCACGATCGAAGCCAGTGATGTACTCGATTTACCAAAAGTAATGGTTGAGATACTAAAAGCAGATGGAACTTCACTTGAAGCAGGAAAAGCCTCACTCGTCGATGACGATTGGGTCTATACTGCTACCATAGCGAACTCCGACCGCTCAGGTACCAAGATTCACATCAAAGCG
This sequence comes from Capnocytophaga ochracea DSM 7271, assembly GCF_000023285.1. NCBI lineage: Bacteria > Pseudomonadati > Bacteroidota > Flavobacteriia > Flavobacteriales > Flavobacteriaceae > Capnocytophaga > Capnocytophaga ochracea. The sequence continues at coordinate 1,461,772 of NC_013162.1, forward strand.
TACGACATCCCTGGCAATGTTTCTGAAAAAGAAGTGATTTTATAGCACGCCTTTTTCAATTAGCAAGTTCCTTTTAAAACAAAGAATTAGAACTAAACAATGCAAAAAACATAAGAATACAGAATGAACGATAATTGTTTTTTAGTAATTAAACGTGTTTAAACTTTTTTGAGGAACTTGGAGATAAACCCTAATAGGAGCATTCCAATCCAAGTTACATCAAGATACTCATATCTCATTATCAAACCTTTATATCCGTCAAGCCAACCATTTGCTTGTTCAATTTTAAACCTATTTTTGTACAATTCTTCATCAAAATAAACATCTGGTTGCTCTCCATTTCGGGGATTAGGTTTAATATTTGCTATAATTTCTTTGCTTTCTAAAAACTCTCTAAGAGATTTGCTATCAAATCCTGCATCAGCATTGAGAAACAGTCCTTTGTGTTCTATTCCTGCTTCTTCTAATAAAGCTAAGATTTCTTTTAGTACTTCTTCTATTTCATATAAGTCATTGTGATTTCCAGCTTTAGGACTTCCCATTGCTATCATTTGCCTTTTATTATCACACAAAAAATACTATTTGTGGTTACGGCTTTTTTTCTTGCTTGATAACCTGCAGATTCTCCTTTTTGCCGACAACGTGTATGACTACCATCCAATTGAACGCAAGACATATCTAACTTTCTTTTCTTCTTACTTAATAGATTCAACCATACTCGCTGAAAACTACCATCTTTACTCTATTTATTGAAGTAGTAATAGACATTTTGCCAAGAGATCTCTCCTTTTTCAAAATAGCTTTCAATTGGAAGTTCTCTCCATTGTACCCCTGTTTTTAATCTCTTGAGAATCAATAAAAATATTGAAGCTAAATCAAAATTACTTTTAAAACCTCTTTTTCCTACACTTAAAAAGGGAATAATCCATTTATTTATTGTATCTTTGCCCAAAGTTCCTGAATTTTAATGTTTTTTCTCAAACACAAAATTACTAATTTTCGGGAACTTTTACTTTATTATAGGAAAAAGTTTAAACAGCTTCATCATTTATGATGAGAATAGTAACCAAACAAAGATAAATAATGAAATTCTATTTTGTGAGGGTAGTCTGTTGGACTTAATGAAATATGATGATTACTTTTTTTATATGGATAGCTCATCTCCAGATATGATTAAGATGACATTAGACAATTGTCTATCTTGGCAATTCCCTTTACATTCAATTCCTAATAATCCTCATAACGACAATTACAACAAAGAGGCAGATTGGGAAGTGAAAAAGTTGATAGGCGTGTTAGAAGGAAAACTTTGGATAGCACTCAATCATCATACTATCATAGAGTTAGATATTGCAACAGGGGCTTTAGTACATCAAATACATACAATAGCTAATTTCCATTGTAGTTGGTTGCCCTCAGCTATTCCTCTATCCGAAGCAACTCAAATAGACGAAAAAACACATAGACTTATCGGTTTTATGTGGGAATTCTATTGGGAAATAAATCCTACTAATGGAGTTATCCAATTCTATGATTTGACAAATGAGTTTTCAGTCAAAAAGATACGCAGTGATATAGCTAATTTTGTGCTAACAGATAGTAAAATCTATTTTGCAAGTCATTTTGATAGTAAAATAGGAGCGTTGGATAAAGTTACCAAAAAACTCACTTGGGAGTATGACTTTCAAAAAGAGGAAGGTGCAGAACCGAGAATTATCGAGCTTCAAGGTAATGAAAACCTATTAGGAGCGTTAAGTTCTCAAGGAACTTTATATATTTTTGAAAACTGAGATATAATGGACAAAAATGATTGAAGTGCTTAAATTTAAAAGTTGGGGAGAAAATGCTATCAAACAAATAGGTAGAGATGAAGGCTTTTTAAAACAACACCTAATGTATCTTTCTCAAACAAATGACTTAAACAAACTGCATTACATTTTTGACGTTAATAAATTCTCTAATAGAGAGAAAATATTAGAACAATTCAAAATCTCTACTGTCCAAAGCGATAAATGAGATTAAGTTTAAAGGTATGAAATGGGTTTTTATAAGTAGAAAATGAAAAAGGATAGGCTACATCCATTTGCCAATTGTTAAAGGCAAACCCTGCTCCTATGGATAGGAACTTTCGGTCGCCTTTGTCCTTGTGTTGGTAGAAGAACCCTGAGCGCAAGAAAAACGATTGGTTATACTTGTATTCTAAACCTATTGCCCAATTAATCTCGTGAAACTCTTCACGAAAACCATTAGGAGCATCGTAGAAAGAGGTTATTAAGGCTTCTATAATATCTTTGTCGGGGACACCTTGCTCATTAGGGGTAGGCACAAGGTATTTCTGTGCTTCTATCGAGAGTTCCCACTCGTTATAACTATCGGTTTGCAATAAAAAACCTGCTCCTAATTTCAGTTGGGTGGGAAGATAGAAAGACCTGCCCAAGTCGTCGTACTTCACCTTTGTTCCTACATTAGAAAGTTGGAATCCCCAAGTGTATCGGTATAACAAACTACTAATAAAGTGTTCTTGTGAATAGAAATAGCCTGCTATATCAAAAGCTAATGCTCGGGCAACACTCTTCCCTTGCGAAGGAATAGATAGTTGTGAGCTTAAAAAACGAGAGGTAACCCCCATTGCGAACGATTGACTTAATTGCAAACTATAAGAGCCCTCCAATGAAAGCTCAGTAGGCTTGAAAGTGCCTAACATATATGATTGTTGCCCTATGTCTTGGGTTAAGTTCACATCACCGATACTGAAATATGAGAAATTTGCTCCGAAAGCATCGCGTATTCTCTTTTTGTAAAAAGTAATCCCCCCTAAAAACACATCGCGCACAGCTCTATGGGTGAAGGGCATATAATTAATGGCTACTGCTGAAGAAGTAGGTAGAAAGATATATTTGGAAGCATTCACTCTTTGAGAAAATACATCGGGAGAGGAAGCTACCCCTACTTCTCCTTTTCCTGCTGATATAGCATCAGAATTAAGAATTAAGAACGGAAAAGCGGTAGAAATAGACTTTTCTTCTTGACAAAAGAGGGGTGTTTTCGCAAACAGAAACACACAGAGGAAACAAAATAACCGAGTGCAGTTCATTTTAATAGTATTTTTGCAAAGATACATCAAATAGTTGAATTATACAATTTTTTGTAAAAGAGGAGGGGGAAATTAGCAAATTAGGTGCGAGCCGCACAGGCAGTGTGAGCCACACGGGCAGTCGTAGCACGACGGGCTATTAACTTTGGCAAAGTGTACACCCCTAAAAGTGAAACACCTGAGCTATCAAAAAGAAACGAAGCAATTCGGAAGAGAGAAGGGAGAGGTTTTGGTGAAAAAAGGCTGTAAGGAGGGTGGGGGTAGCTTATAGAGAGCTTATAGGAAGCTTATACGAATCTTGGACGATTGGTATAGAAAGGGTATATAAATAATTGATTAATAGTGTGATACAACAACGCTAAAAATGTTAAAAACGGGGTTTCGAGGCGAAAGAAAGAGGAAGGATAAGAGTCGCACAGACAGGTGTGAATCATAGGGTAGGGGGGATTAGCAGATTTTTTAGTTCTTAGAGGGTTAAGAATGACATATTAGACTTAAAAAAGTAAATGTTTTTTAGGTTTATTCTGTAAAAAGTATTACTTTTGTAGCCGTTTTAGAATATGATACAATGCGTTTAGTTTTAAAGATAGTAATTTGTTTAGCACTATGGTTTTGCTTTGCTTGTGAGCAAGAGCAAAATATGCCTATTGAGGGTGATTTTAGCATTGCAATGGTAGATGATAATTACAATGTTCCAGCACAAGTGCGCATCATAAACAAAATCACAGGAGCTGATGCTTTTCAGTGGGAATTTCCTAATGGCAGTTATACTTCTTCTAATGCCTTTTATCCTGAGGATATTCGTTATACCGAGCCTGGTACTTATACTATTACAGCACATACCACCAATTTAGACGGTGAGGCGCGCACTTTCCAAAAATCGTTTACAGTTTACCTTGAGCTATCAGCTTTGTTTAGTTTTACTCAACAAGGGAGTGATATAGCACCTCTTACGCTTACTCTTAGCAACCAAAGTGAGGGAGCGACTACTTATCAATGGTCGTTTGAAGGAGGAACGCCTGCTTATAGTTCGGAGAAAAATCCTATGGTAACCTTTGAAAAAGGGGGGATATTTACATTGCGATTGGAAGCGAGTAACCACTCTCAGCGTAGGGTAATGGAGAAAACAGTAGTAGTACGTGCGCCTTTGGTTGTTGCTTTTGAAATGACGAATGAATACCCTCATAATACACAAGCCCCTGTACGCTTGTTCTTGAAAAACCAATCGGTAAATGCCACTGCTTATCGCTGGAAAGTAAGTAGCGGGGCTTTTCAGCAAGAGAGCACTGATGAAAATCCGTCGTTTATACTTCCTACTGCAGGAACGTATCAAATAGAGCTTACAGCTAATAACGACAAGCAAACTTTATCCGAAAGGAAGAACTTTACGGTAACAGCAGGTGATAATCTTATTACCTTTACAGATATAAAATTAGCTATCAATACTAATAAAACAGTAGGTTGCTATTTTTCTTCTTTTTTAGGGGAAGTACTAAAACCTAATGAAGTAACAGCGGAGAACGGCAGACTTATTGATTTTGTGTATTTCGGGCAGAGCACTTCTTTTGCTTATAATGTATTCTTATCACCAGATGAAGCACAAACGGCTGTTTTTGACCCTATTCCCAATGCTACAAAAAGTTACTTTATCAACAAACAAGAGAATAAGGGGCAGGTGTTTTTCTCAGTAGCTGATTTCGATGCGCTTTCTTCGGGCGCTACTCTATCTTCTTTGTCTATAAAACCTAATAGCAACAAAGCACCTTTCAATAAGGAAAAGGCAAACAGAATTGTGCTTTTTGAGACAGCTAACGGGCGAAAAGGAGCTATTAAGATAAAGGAATACGTAAGCAATGGTGCGGAATCTTACATAGTTGTTGATATTAAAATGCAAAAAAATCATTAACCAATGGCGCGAACTTACCTACTTGTATTCTTTGTATTACTTTCTCTACCTCTTTTAGCTCAGCAGGGTAGATTTAGAGAATATAGATACTCAGCTGAAAGAAAAACTCAAGAAGAAACCTTTTTCTATCTCGGGGAGTGCTTCGGTAAGTGGTGTGTATAACCAGGCGTCTGATAGTCCTACTAATGAACCTTTCTTGTATTTCTTCAATGGTAATATCACTTTGGGCTTTTACGATTGGACGATGCCTATCAATTATCGATACACTAATCAAGGAGATGCTTTAGACTACCAAATTCCCTTTAAGTTTAATCGCCTAAGTCTGCACCCTAAATACAAATGGATTTTAGCCCATATAGGCGATGTGAGTATGAGTTTTTCTCCTTATACATTCAATGGTCTACAATTTACAGGAGGAGGTTTAGAGCTCACTCCTGAAAAATATCCTTTAAGAGCTTCGTTTATGGGAGGTAGACTTGCCAAAGCAACTGAATACGACGGTCGCCCTCAAACCATACCTACCTATGAGCGTTGGGGTTACGGCACGAAGCTCTCCTATAAAAAAGAAGATTTAGAAATAGGCGGAATTCTTTTCTTTGCTAATGATAAAGCTAATTCTCTATCGGTACCTATTCCCGATGAGAAGAAAATATATCCACTATCCAACCAAGTGTATTCAGGATTTGCTAAATATAAACCTCTGCATTTTGTAGAAGTGTTTGGTGAATATGCTTTAAGTCTTTTGGGCAATACTCAAAGCCAAAAGCAGGATTTTACAGCTTACAACGCAGGTATTAACTTTATTTTTACGAAGGCGAGTGTAGGGGTGCGTTACGAGAAAGTAGACCCCGATTACAAGACCTTAGGGGCTTACTATTTTGTAAACGATATGGAGAATATCACCCTAAACAGTTCGTTGAATTTATTTAATGGCAATGTGTCAATAGCTACTAGCATAGGACGACAACACGACAATTTAAATCAACAAAAGCCTAAACAGTCCAACCAGTGGGTAGGCTCAGCCAATGTAAATGCCAAGGTTACGTCTAAACTATCTCTTTCAGGAAGTTATAGCAACTTTACGATGTTTACTAATAAACTTATCAATCCTTTTGATAGAATCAACAATCCGCAACTCTATGAACACCCTCAAGACTCTATCAACTACCGACAAGTATCACAAAACACGAATGCCAATATAGCTTATGCCATAAATGAAAAACAGAATATAACTCTTTCGTATTCTTTCAACGATGTGGTCAACAAACAAAATGACATAGTACGCAGAGGAGGTATTTCGCGCTTTCACAACGCGGGTGCGACTTATATACTACAATTCCCTGAAAGCAAACTCAGTTTGTCTCCTTCGTTCAACTACTCGTACAGTATCGTCTCAAGAGAGAAAACACAAGTAATGGGACCTTCGCTTACAGTAGGTAAAGCGTTTTTTGAAGATAAACTGAACACGACACTGTTAGGAAACTATAGTATTTCACAATCGGATACCTCCAAAGGTAGTACAGCTAATGTGCAACTAAATGTAAACTTCCTTCCTTGGAAAAACCACCAGTTCACCTTGAGCGCCTTACAGTCATTCCGCAATGCTGAAAGTGATACTCAAAACACTTCGGCACAAAGTACTAATGTGAGTGTAGGTTATACCTACCATTTTGAAAAGGTAGAATTGCCTTTCCCATCGTTTAAGTTTAAGAAAAAGGAGAAAACTCCTAAAGAGAAAAAGCCTCGTAAGGAGAAAAAGCAAAAAGTTGAAAAAGCAGAAGACCTTGAGAGAGTTAAGGATACTATTCCATTACAAGAGGAAAAAGTAATGCCAGAAGTTCCTGCAACTACCGAAGAACCTATTGAACAAGCAACTAAAACTACTGAAGAAGTGGTAGTTATAAAAGATATACGTGAGCTTTCAAACATCACTGATTTGAGTTTTATGGGAGAACTGAATACTCAAATTGCAGAGGTACACCGTCAGTTGCAAGTAAGTGCTAAGAAAGATAAGAAACGTTTGTTACAAGAGCAAAAGCTACTTGTAGAAAAAGCTAAGAAGCAACAAGCTGACTATCGTTATTTTGTATTCCGTTGTTTGAAGAATTTGTATAAACAGGCATTGGAGAGTGATGACAAGTTTAAAGCAGACCTCTTTGTTAAGAAACAAGCCTATGACTCGAATAATACTGCTGAAAATCAAGAATTGCTATACAAAGCAGAGGAAGGCTATCAGGCACATCTTTGGATGCTTAATGAGCTGAAAGATATTACTATGGAACATTTGATTCAAGAAAAAGGACTGCTGAGCAACTTTGCTGAACAACATAAAGAAGAGATTTATCAAACCATTGCTCAAAAGCTATCCCCTCAGCAAAAAATGGATGCTATCTCAGTGTTATTAGCTGATTTTTACCACAAAGCTTTTTTCAATAGCACTAGTAATTAGTTCAGAGATATAAAAAAAGCGCCCTAAGGCGCTTTTTTATTATATCACTTTTTACAGTTTCTTCTTTACAGCTACTTCTTGGAAGGCTTCTATCACGTCACCTTCGTGAATGTCGTTATAGTTCTTGATCTGCAAACCGCAATCATAACCTTTGCTCACCTCTTTTACATCGTCTTTGAAACGTTTGAGTGAAGAAAGTTCACCCGTATAAATCACCACATTGTCACGCAATAGACGTATCTTAGAGTTGCGGTAGATTTTACCATCGGTTACCATACAGCCCGCAATGGTTCCTACTTTAGAAATCTTGAAGAGTTCGCGTATTTCTACAGTACCGGTAACCTCTTCTTTGAAGACAGGAGAAAGCATTCCTTCCATTGCGTCTTTGAGGTCGTTGATAGCGTCGTAGATGATAGAGTAGGTACGGATATCGATAGATTCTTTTTCTGCCAAGGCGCGTGCGTTAGTCATCGGACGAACGTTGAAACCAATGATAATAGCATCGGAGGCAGAAGCCAATAATACATCAGACTCGGTAATCGCTCCCACGCCTTTATGAATGATAGACACTTGTATCTCTTCAGTAGAGAGCTTTTGGAAAGAGTCGGTAAGAGCTTCTACTGAGCCGTCTACGTCACCTTTAAGAATAATATTCAACTGTTTGAAGTCACCGAGAGCAATGCGTCGCCCTATCTCGTCGAGGGTGATGTGGCGTTGCGTACGTACTGATTGTTCGCGTTGTAATTGAGCGCGTTTAGCTACAATCTGTTTGGCTTCTTTTTCGTCTTCGAATACGTAGAATTTATCACCTGCTTGTGGAGCACCGTCCAATCCTAAGATAGAAATAGGAGTAGAGGGGCCTGCTTCTTTTACCTTCTTACCTCGTTCGTCGTGCATAGCACGTATTTTACCAGAGTTGGTACCTGCCAGTACATAGTCGCCTACGTGCAACGTACCCGATTCTACCAATATAGTAGATACATAACCACGACCTTTGTCAAGAGCTGCTTCCACTACAGTACCTACCGCCGGTTTGTTGGGATTTGCTTTCAGTTCAAGAATTTCAGCTTCTAAGAGTACTTTTTCCAATAGTTCAGATACACCGATACCTTGCTTTGCCGAAATATCCTGCGACTGTATTTTACCGCCCCATTCTTCTACGAGAAGGTTCATAGTCGCCAAGTGTTCTTTAATTTTATCGGGGTTCGCATTCGGTTTATCAATCTTGTTAATGGCAAAGATAATAGGTACTCCTGCGGCTTGTGCGTGACTAATAGCCTCTTTGGTTTGAGGCATCACATCGTCATCGGCAGCTACCACAATAATAGCAATATCGGTTACTTTGGTACCACGGGCACGCATAGCGGTAAAGGCTTCGTGACCAGGAGTATCAAGGAAAGTGATACGTTCACCACTTTCTAATTTCACGCTGTAAGCCCCAATGTGCTGAGTAATACCGCCACTTTCTCCTGCGATTACATTTTCTTTACGAATGTAGTCTAAGAGCGATGTTTTACCGTGGTCTACGTGCCCCATTACAGTAACAATAGGTGCACGAGGTACTAAATCTTCAGGTTGATCTTCTTCGGTATGGATAGCTTCTTCGATGTTAGCTGTTGCAAATTCCACCTCATAGCCAAACTCATCAGCTACTATCGAGAGAGTTTCGGCATCAAGACGCTGGTTCATTGTTACCATAATACCGAGAGACATACACGCACCAATCACCTTATTGATAGGCACGTCCATCATTGTAGCCAGTTCGTTTACTGTTACAAACTCGGTTACTTTTAGTATTTTCTCTTGTTGTTCTTGTTCAGCAAGCTCTTGTTCTACCTTTTGTCGGTGTGTTTCTCGTTTTTCTTTGCGGTATTTAGCCCCCTTAGATTTTGTACCTTTACCTTGCAAGCGCTCAAGGGTCTCGCGCACTTGTTTTTGTACTTCTTCTTCGGAAGGTTCTATTTTGGCAATAATCTTGTTTTTCTTCTCTTTCTTTGCGTTGTCACCACCTTTAGCTACATTCACTTCATCTTTGCGAATGCGTTTGCGTTTGCGTTTTTCGCTGTCGCCGGTAGCATCAGTAGTGCTATTAACAGTAGTTTGAGTCTCTTTATCCTTGTCTTTGTGACGAGTGCGTTTGCGTTTTTTCTTCTTTTTCTCAAACTGACTAAGGTCTATTTTCTCACCCACTACTTTAGGACCTGTGAGCTTTTGGTATTGAGTTTCAATCACACCTGCAGGGATTTCAGTGGTGAGTTCTTCCTTAGGGTTATGGTTCTGTTGTTCCTTCTTCTTTTGCGTAGCAACGGTTTGTGCCAATGGATTTTGATAAGCAGATTTATTCTTTTGAGCGTCGGGTTTGTTGTTGTCTTTTTTCTTGTCCTTGGCAGGCGACTGAGATTGCACTGTTCCAGGAGTTGCTTCTTGCTTCGGGGTTGTTGTCTCTGTTTTAGAAGTAGTTACTTCCTGTTTTGGAGCAGTAACTTCTGTTTTAGGCGTTTCTTGAACAGGAGCTATCCCATCTTTTCTATTACTTCCTTCGAGGTCTATTTTACCCATAGGTTTGAGTCCAGCCAGTTGAGCTTTAGCTTTTATTACTTCTTGCTCCTGCTGTTTGCGCTTCTCTTGGTTTTCTTTCTCTTGCTCTATGCGGATAGCCTCGCGCTCTTTGCGTTTGTCTTCCACTATCTCTTTTGAAACCTCACGCTTACTCTTGTCGGCGTTAAATTTGTTCGAAAGGAACTTTACAATATCTTCTGTAATAGAAGTATTAGGGTTAGATTCTATTTCTATCCCTTTCTCCTTCTTCAGATATTCTACGGCTGTTACCATAGAGATATTGAACTCCTTTAAAACTTTGCTTAATCTTATTTTTTTTCCCTCGCTCATATATGTTTATTAAAATCCATTCCCCTTTTAAGAAGAAAGGATACATTATTCTTTGTTTAAGTTGTAAGGAATCTACCTCCCTCATATACTCTGCTCTCGCAGATTTTTCCTTTTACCCTATTCAAACTCTTCCGCCAAAATGCGTAGCACTTCGTTTACAGTCTCTTCTTCGAGGTCAGTGCGTTGCATTAGATCTTCGGCAGAAAGTTCCAATACACTCTTAGCTGTATCAAGTCCTGCTTTTTGCAGTTCTTCAATCACCCATTCTTCAATTTCGTCGTTAAACTCGCTAAGCTCGATATCTTCTTCGGTTGCCCCTTCGCGATATACATCGATTTCATAGCCTGAAAGCTGACTCGCCAAGCGAATGTTATAGCCCGATTTACCAATGGCTTTCGAAACTTCTTCATTTGCTAAATACACATCAGCACGTTTTTCTTCTTCGTTGATAACCACTGAAGATACACGCGCAGGAGCCAAAGCACGGGTGATGAGCAGTTGTGGGTTATTGGTGAATGGTAATACATCGATATTCTCATTGCCCAACTCGCGCACAATACCGTGAATACGAGACCCACGCACACCTACGCACGCACCTACCGCATCAATACGATCGTCGAATGAATCTACAGCCACTTTTGCTTTCTCTCCTGGGATACGTACCACCCTGTTAATAGTGATAAGCCCGTCGGCAATCTCGGGGATTTCTTGTTCGAACAAACGCTCCAAGAATAGAGGAGAGGTACGCGACATAATAATGGTAGGTTTGGTACTTTTCAGCTCTACTGATTCGATAATTCCGCGCACGTGCTCACCTTTCTTAAAGAAGTCCGACGGAATTTGTTTTTCCTTAGGAAGGATAATCTCATTGCCTTCGTCGTCTAACAAGATGATGGCTTTGTGGCGGATATGGTGTATTTCGGCTACGTATAGCTGACCTATCAGGTCTTTGAAACGCTGATAAATAGTCATACTATCGTATTCGTGAATTTTAGAAATCAAGTTTTGGCGCAATGCCAATATAGCACGGCGGCCCAAGTCATCAATTTTAATTTCTTCTGAAACGTCTTCCCCCACCTCAAAGTCGGGTTCAATTTTGCGAGCCACCGAAAGTTCAATTTGCTGATTGTCATTCGTTACTGCACCGTCTTCCACTACCACACGGTTACGGAAGATTTGTAGGTCGCCTTTATCGGGGTTGATAATAATATCGAAATTATCGTCAGAGCCATATTTCTTTTTTAGGGTATTGCGGAAAACCTCTTCCAAAATAGCCATCAAGGTTTCGCGGTTGATGAGTTTATCATCTTTAAACTCCGAGAATGATTCGATTAATTCAAGACTATTCATATACGTTTAATTAAAATTTAATGATTATTTTAGTTTCTTTTATATCGGTGAGCGCAAACAAGTGCTCTTTTTTTACAGTGATTTTACCTTTGCCTACGGGCTTCGGTTCACGAGTTTCAGTTTCTATAATCACATTGCCCTCAGCAATGCCTTTTAGTAAGCCTTCGTGTGTTTTACCGTCGAGTGTTGTGATTTGCACAGTTCTACCTGCATTTTTGGCGTATTGGCGTTCCATTACAAAAGGTTCAGTAGCGCCGAACGAAGTAACCTCCAAGGCAAAATCCATCGCCTCGCGGTCTAAAGAGTTCTCAATAGCACGGCTAAGCTCTATACAATCGTCAATACCCACGCCCTTATCCCCGTCGATAGTCACGCGAATGGTATTGTCAGTTCCTACGCTTAAATCGGTTAGAAACAGTTCAGGGTGCTCGCTTAAAGCCTTATTAACTAACTCTTTAACTTGGTCTTTGAAATTCATTTGCTATAAAAAGAGGGGACTCAAATGTCCCCTCAAATATTACTTTTCGGTGCAAAGATACGACGAATTTTCTAAATAACAAGAAAAAAAGTAAAAAAAGTTTAGAAAATTAGGAAAATAAGTGGTAGTTTTTTGGCTGTTATTTTAATCTCTCGATCTGTTCTAATTTAAGTTTTTTAAGGAGAAATCATTACTTTTAACTAAAAGTAGAATAATCAAAAAAAATAAAGAGTATGGAAGTATATTTTTTTGTATTATCATTATTCATTAGTACTTTTGCTTTGGCGCAAGAAGATAGTTTTTATGTACAAGATTCTATTATGTTGCTCAGTCAGCTTAAAAGATAAAAGTTTTAAGATAAACAAAAGAGTAACAATAGGTTGGGTTTCTCCTATAGAAGGTCCTTAATCAGTTACCTAATAGTAAGTTGCAAGTTGAGAAGGATTTTAATGCTATTTTTGATGATGTTTTTTATCAAAAGCTAACTCAAGGAGCTTTTTCGCTTTCTATTCAAAGGAAGATTTTTGTAGATCTTGATTCTACACAAAGAGTAGAACTTGTCTATTTTCATTTATTTTTAGGGATTATTGGTTTGAAAAAAGAGGGAGAAAGTTTTGTTTTATAAAGATTGAATATCACTAGAGGGTTGTATGCGCAATAAGTGTTTAGAATTGTAAAGATTACCTATTTCTTTTTACTGTTGAATGTAGTGTTTTATAGCTTTATATATTATATTTTGAGTAACATAACAAAATAAAGTTTAGAAATTTACATAATAAAAGACCGATTTCACAAAGGAATGAAAAGTAAAATAAAAAAAAGGAAAGATTTTTCTTGCAAATAAAAAATAAAAGTTATATATTTGCCTCATCAAACGAATAAAACACATAAAATGAAGTATATACTTAACATTGTGATAGGAGTCTTTATGTTAGTTCTTTTGGGATGCAATGTTAAAGAAGAATCTGATAATCCTCACAAAGATCTTAAAAAAGAAAAACCCTGGAAAGAATTTATAAAAGAAAAGCTCGGTATTCCTGCTGAAGCTCAAATAACCTATGAAGCATTTGGTGTAGTAGGCTATCCATCTTACCTACTTGCTAAAAATAAAAAAACTTTTTACTTCTATAAATATGATGGTGATTACAAAGTTCTTGCTAAACATATTGAAACACTTCCTGAAGATATAGAATTTAGAGGTGAAAAAGTAGGTCAGATAGACGCACAGCGTATAGAACCTATTCTGTATCAAAAAAATAACATTGCAATGGGAGGTATTAGAATATCATTTGCTATTGTAGAAAGTCCTTCTCATACCAGCTTTCAGTATGAATATTATTCAAAAAAGTTTGTTTTAAGTGATGAAGCCGTAAAAGTAGTAGATATTCCTTATGAAATACAAGAAATAGAATATATGGAAGGAATAGGTTGTTTTATTGCTATAGCAGATAATTATCAATGGCGACTATTATACGATACCAATTGGAACTTGTGGGGGAAAGTGCCCTTGTATTTTCATAAACTTCCCTATTCTGGTAAAAAATCATTTGCTGTATTGAATAATGATAAGGAAGTAATCTTCTTTGAATTTAAAAATAATAAATTAGTAAAAAAATACATTGCAGCACTTCCTGAGAAAACTGATTGTATTGCTGAAATAAATTTTGAAAAGAACGAAATTCTAATCTATCTTTATAAAAATGGTAATAAAAAGAATTACTATTTCAAATTTACCGGAGAGGAACTAATGTTAGTCAATACATAATGCTATGAAAAAAATATATATACTTATTGTAGGATTTTCTATATTGGCACTCTCAGGGTGTAACACCAAGGACGATAATGATGTTATTGGAGAAAAAGAAGAACCCAAAAAAGAAAAGACAAAAGATCAATTGTTAAAGGAAAGACTTAATATTCCTATAGAAGCTGAAATAATAGATCAAACAATTCCTCGAATAGGCTTTCCTTCCGATGTGCTTGCGAAACACAACAATACGTTTTATTTTTATAAATATGATTCTCAAACCTATCAAGTGCTTTCTAAACACATAGAAACTCTTCCCGATAGTTTAACGTTTAGAGGTGAAAAAGTAGCCCAAATGGATACAAAACGCTTACAACCCACTTTTGTGTATGTCAATGGATATGTGAGCGTAGCAACTATAAAAGTACAGTTCGAAGATAATGGCGATTTTGAATATGAACTATACAACAAAAAGTTTATCTTAAACGACGAAAATGTAAAAGTAGTAGATATACCTTATAAAGTAGCCTCCATAAAATACCAAGAAGGCTTAGGGTATTTTGTAACTATAGAAGGAAATAGAGATAAACAATTGTTGTATGATGCTAATTGGGATTTCTGGGGTGGAATACCTATGCAAATCTATACCTATGATTGTTATCATATTAATAAAAAATATGCTGTCCTAAAAAATGAACATGAGATACTTCTCTTGGAATATCAAGGTAATGCTTTTGTAAAGAAATACGTAGGAGTTCTCCCTGAACTAATAACAGGTTATTATCCTAGCTTAAAAGTAGAAAAAGATATTGTCCAAATATATTTATATAAAGAAGACAATATTAGTCATCAAAAGAATTACTATTTCAAATTCACAGGGAAAGAATTAATTTTGGTTAATATATAATACTATGAGAATACTTGTAACCTATTTGGTTTTAATAGTAATGATAGCTTGTACAAAAGAAGAGGCTACTTCTAAGGTAGATGAAAATAACTCCAAGCAACAAAATATGGTGATAAAAGCTAAATATACTGATTATTACCACCCTTATATGACGTATATTGCTGGAGTAAAAGGAAAAACTACTCTCTGTTGTTATACTATTAAAAAAGGAAAAATCATCGCACAAGGAGAAAAAACAATGCCTCAGAAACTGAAAATACGAGAAAAATGGTTTGATTTCAATGAAGCAAAAATAGCAGTAAGACATTGTGGTAGTGTAGTGCTAGCATCTTTAGAAGTAGACTATCCTACAGTGGAGTCACCTGGATTTAGAATTTCTGAAACAGCTTATTACAAAGAGCATCTTGTAATGGGAAGTGATAAGATATCAGCCATAGAAGTGGATAGTATCAATACTATTAAGGCTTATGAAGGAATGGGATACCTTGTAAGTTCACCTGGGCTTACTAGTGATCCATATCGTTACTACGACCCTCAATGGTCGTATGTAGGTCTCTTCTATCCATATACACAAATTGAAAATGATAGTAGAAACGGTTGGGATTACTTTGTAGTTGATATACAGAATGAAGTAGTGCTTTTTAGAGTTGAAGGACAACGTGTGATAGCTAAATATATTAAAAAATTACCTTTTTCTCCTAAAGAAGAAATTATACCCGAGTTTTCTAACACTAATAAAACAATCATTTTTAGAGATAAGGATGGACATCTAAAAAATTATATATTAGTACTAAAAAATGAACAGCTTGTAGAAAAAAATAATTGAAACGATGAGAAAAATACTAATATACACTATATTTCTATTCCCTTTTATAGCTTGTCATTTAAAAGAGGAAGAACCCTCCAAACCTA
Organism: Capnocytophaga ochracea DSM 7271; assembly: GCF_000023285.1. NCBI lineage: Bacteria > Pseudomonadati > Bacteroidota > Flavobacteriia > Flavobacteriales > Flavobacteriaceae > Capnocytophaga > Capnocytophaga ochracea. The sequence continues at coordinate 1,477,504 of NC_013162.1, forward strand.
AGGAAGAAATAACTGATATAAATGACCCCTTTCAAGAATTTAAAAAAGAATTAGGTATTCCTCAAGAGGTAGAAATACAAGGTCGAGAATCAGGTTATCCCGATCCTGAAAATACTTATACTATAGGTAAATATAAAAATACTTTCTATTTTTATTTGATTAGAAACAAGAAGATTATAGCTCAACATCAAGAAACACTTCCTGAAAAAGTGATTATAGATGGACGTAACTTCAATACCGAGGAACTAAAAGTAAATTTCTATAGAGATAATGAGGTGCAAGTAGGTCGTATAGTTGCACAACAACCTTTGGTAGAACCACAAGGATTTAGAGAAGATAAAGATAGATATTATCACAAAAAGTTTGTCTTTTCCAATGATAAAATCTATGAAGTATCTCTTGAAAAACTATATGGTATTAGTAAAGAAGGAGACTTAGGTTTCTTTGTTCAAATTTATTCTAGAACCGATAGACCGCGATTGGCTTACAATAAAGAGTGGCAGCTGTTAGGTAAAGTAGCAGGGTGGGGGCAAAGTAATTATTGGAAAAATGATACGTTCTATGCTATAAAAAACAAGAACACTCTTACCCTTTTTAGAATGAATAACAAGCAAGTTACAGCTAAATATACCTATATACTTCCTTTCAGCGATGAAGATGTAGTGCCTATAATAGAAGCTCGCGAAAAATTCGAGATTTTCTTTGAAGATAATGAAGGTAATAAAAAAACATATAGTCTGAAATTCGAGAATGATAAAATTATTCCTAACACATAAAATTTAATTAATAACTAAAAAAATAGATTCTTATGAAAAACATTTTAGTAACCACCGATTTTTCAGAAAAGTCAATCGCTTCACTACACGTTGCGATGAGCTTAGCCAAGCAACACAATGCCAAAGTATATGTGTTGCACGCCATTGAACTTCCTATCCGCTTAATGACCGAAAGTCAAGTATCGGTTCCCGAAGCGATGTATTTCCTCAATCTCACTAAGCAGCGTTTCAACGACCTTAAAAAGGAAATTGACACCAGTGTCGAAGTGATTGACCTTGTTGAAACCGCTCCGCTACCCGAAGCTGTGGAAGAAGTTGTAAAGAAATACCATATCGACCTCGTGTTTATGGGCTCTAATGGGGCTTCAGGCGCCAAAGAACTCTTTATAGGCTCTAATGCTGAAAAAGTAGTCCGCTCTGCCTCTGTGCCTGTATTGGTAATTAAAAATCCACACGAAAAGCTCAAAATTAAACATATGATGTTTGGTTGCGATTTCTCTAAACGATTTTTAAAACCTTTTGAAAAGGCATTGAAACTTGCTAAAGTATTTGGTGCTAAGGTTGATTTGGTGTATGTTAATACTCCTTACCAATTCCTCACTACTTCCGAAATAAACAAACGTATGGAAGAGTTTCTTAAAGAAGCTGAACACGCTCGTCAGCATTTTGAAACACACGTTTATAACGATATTCGTGTAGAAACAGGAATCTTAAACTATGTGAAGGAAAATGATATAGACCTTATCTGTATGTTCCCTAACGGACGTAAGGGTATTGCTCACTTCTTCAATGGAAGTATCAGTAGCGACCTTGTAAATCACTCCAGCACACCAGTGCTCACTATTAAAGTGGAAAAGTAGGAGAATGTTAATGTAAAAAGGCTGTAAGAAAACTCTTACAGCCTTTTTATTAATTATTAGCCATTAATTATTATTTCACTAATCTCGCTATTTCTTTAAATCGCGGATGCTCGGCAGTGCGCAAGAGGGCAAAGAGTACCGCTTCGGTGCTTAATAGAGTAGCTCCTGCATCGCGTAGCATTGTGAGCCCGATATGCTTATTGCTTTCGGTACGCGAAGATACTGCATCGGCAATTACGGATACTTCATAACCTTCAGCGAGTAAATCGAGCGCAGTTTGGTAAATACAGATATGAGTTTCAATACCTATGAGCAATATGTGCTTGCGGTTGTTAGCCCTAAGCTCTTTGCGGAACTCAGCATTACCCCAAGCTGAAAAGCTACTTTTCTTCACGGAGGTTTTGCCTTCTAATATCTCAGCAATTACAGGGTGAGTAGCACCCAACTTATCGGGCATTTGTTCCACCCAAATGATAGGAAGCTCTAAGAGCTTGCTTCCCTCAATAAGAATCCTGCTGTTGTGCAACACCTCTTCCGATTTATAAACGATTTGTGATAACTTCCCCTGAATATCAAGGATTACCAATTGTGTATTTTCTGTTGTCATACTATTGATTATTATTAATTGATACTCATCTTCTATCTTATTTTATCTCTTATCTAAGTCGAATCCTGCTCTTCTCATTAAAGCATCTATAGAGGGCTCTTTTCCACGAAAGCGTTTGTAAAGGGTCATTTCCTTCTCACTACTGCCTTTGCTGAGCACTTCTCCACGGAAACGAGTAGCTACTTCAGTATTAAAAATACTTGCTTCCTTAAAAACTTCAAAAGCATCAGCATCTAGCACTTCCGACCATTTGTAACTATAATACCCTGCGGCATAACCTCCACTAAAAATATGTGAAAAGGCAGGCGAGATACACATCGCTTCCATAGTTGGATACAGTTGGGTTTCTTTGGTAACTGTTTGTTCGAAAGTGTGAACATCTTCAAGGCGTTCCAAATGAGGATAGGTATGCCACGCCATATCTAAGAACCCAAAGTTTAACTGACGCACACTTAAAAGTCCTTCCATAAAGACACTGGCTTCTTTTATTTTTTGCACCCATTCTATGGGCAAAGGCTCACCTGTTTGGTAATGCGTTGCAAAAAGACGCAAGGTTTCTTCTTCGTAACACCAGTTCTCCATCAGCTGGCTGGGAAGCTCTACAAAGTCGCGGGCTACATTAGTACCGCTTAGAGAAGGATACGTAACCTTAGAAAGCATACCGTGAAGAGCGTGCCCAAACTCGTGGAAGAGAGTTGTCAGTTCGTTGAAGGTGAGCAAGGAAGGAGCCGAAGCAGTAGGGCGCGTGAAGTTACACACTATGGAAATGTGTGGACGCGAATCCTTTCCCTCAGTATCAGTGTATTGCTCTTTGTAAGAGGTCATCCACGCACCATTGCGTTTGCCTGTACGTGGAAAGAAATCGGTGTAGAAAAGGGCGAGATATTCTCCTTTATCATCGGTTACTTTGTAGGTTTGTACTTCGGGGTGATACTTTTCTACCTCATCGGTAAGGGTGAAGTGCAAACCGTAGAGCTTATGTGCTACTGCAAACATTCCTTCCACTGCTTTATCCAAAGATAAGTAGGGTTTTAATAGAGAATCATCTATTTGATAGCGCTGTTGTTTCAGTTTTTCGGCATAATAAGCAAAATCCCATTGCTGAAAGTCATCAAGTCCTGAAAAGGCTTTTAGCTCTTCTAATTCTTTGATTGCTTGCGGTTTGGCTTTAGCTAAAAGTTTATTCAAGAAATCCATTACCTTTTCTGATGTTTCTGCCATACGTTCTTCTAATACCAAAGAGGCATAATCGGGATAACCCAATAGTGAGGCGCGTTGGGCACGTAACTCAGCGATACGCAACACATTGGCTTCGTTATTATAAGCACTATCACCTGCACAACGGCTGTGATAGTCAATAAAAAGTTTACGGCGCAACTCACGGTTATTAGCATATTTCATCACGGCGGTATAGACAGGCAGGTCGAGGGTAATCACCCAGCCTTCTTTATGGTGCTTTTTGGCTTCGGTAGCGAGCATCTCTAATACAAAGTCGGGTAGACCGCTGAGCTCTTCTTTATGGCTAATCACCCATTGATAATGCTGTGTTTCAGCCAATACATTTTCTGAAAACTTCAGTTTGAGGCGCGCTAATTCCTTGTCAATTCTGCGCAAATGCTCTTTATCATTCAATGATAAATTTGCACCATTGCGAGTAAAACTCTTATAAGTCTTTTCAAGTAGAGTATGTTGTTCTGGTGAAGCGGAAAGGTAATTGCGGGTTTTGTAAACTGTTTCTACACGTTTAAAAAGTGCTTCGTTCAAACGGATATCGTTGCTGTAATCGGTGAGCAGAGGCGAGATGCGTTGAGCTTCTGCTTGCAGGGCTTCGTTAGTTTCGGCACTGTTCAAGTTGAAGAACATCGCGGTAAGTCGGTCGAGTTCTAATCCCACATAAGCCAAAGGCTGTATTGTATTCATATAGGTAGGCACTTCTGGATTATGAGCAATGGTATCGATTTCTTTGAGGCTTTTGGCAATAGCTTTTTGGATCGCTGGTAGATAGTCGGTAGGAGCAAAGCGCGAAAAGGGCGCTGCGTTATAAGGTGTTTGGAACATATAGGTTGTCTTTTATTATGAGAGTGCAAATATATATCTTTATGCGGGATTTAGCAAATTAGCAGAAGAGAGAACAAATAGATTGTGCTAAATTTTTCAGTGAAAAGAAAAATATTGAAATATAAAGGTAGAAAAAGGAAAATGATTTTTGAAGCCTTCTGAGACGAACCTAAAGCGAACCTAAGGCGAAGGTAAGGCGAAGATAAGACGAAGAAAAGGTGCTTTTAAGTTGATTTTGAGGCGATAAGAAGAGGGTTTTAAGTTGAGTGAAGTTTTAAATTTTGTTAAAGCCAATTTTCTAAACGAAACATTTCTGACTATAGCCAACAGAAGACAAATTTGTCAATTAAAAAATGTTTTGTACTTTTGCCCTCATTATGAAAATACTCTATTTACACGGTCTCGATAGCTACTTACAAGACGATAGGCGCGCAGTGCTCACCCCTTACGGTGAAATCTTCGCCCCTACGATTGACTATCGGAATGCGCCTAACCTCTTTGCTGAGTTACAAAAAGAGTATGCTGAGGTTGATGTGCTTATAGGTTCAAGTCTTGGAGGGCTCATTGTCTATTACCTTGCTCAAAAGCTTGGAAAACCTTGCTTGTTGTTCAATCCTGCGCTTACCTATCGACACGAAGTGCCTTTTAACACCCAACCCAACCTTAATTACCGCGCTTATATGCAGATAGTTATCGGTTTGCAGGACGACGTCATTACACCGTGGGAGTCGCTATCAGTTCTCCGAGAAGATATGAGTCCTCAGCAAAATATAGAAATTCACCTCTTGAATACTATGGCACACACTTATCCCATAGAGATTTTTGAAAAAGAAGTGAAGGAGTTTTTTGAGGTAAAAGGAGGGAGCCACACTGGCAGATAGTAGGTAAAAAGATAAATAAGGACTAAATATTAATCATTAAAAATTAATAACTAAATATAATGTATCCACTGAGAAGAAACCGCCGTTTGCGCGTAAACGATACGGTACGTAGTTTGGTAAAAGAAACGATTGTTACCCCCGATGATTTTCTTGTACCTCTCTTTGTAGTTGAAGGTACTGGCGTAAAAGAAGAAATAGCCTCTATGCCGGGTTATTACCGTTATAGCCTCGACCTATTAACAAAAGAAGTAAAAGAGCTTTGGAGCTTAGGACTCAAATCGGTATTACTGTTTGTGAAAGTGCCTGACGCTCTTAAAGACAACAAAGGCGTAGAAGCAGCCAACCCTAATGGCTTGATGCAACGCGCTATTAAAACTGTGAAAGAAGCAGTGCCCCAAATGCTCGTAATGACTGATGTAGCACTCGACCCTTATTCCATTTATGGTCACGATGGCATTGTGGAAAACGGACGCATTGTGAACGATGCTACTGTAAATGCTCTTTGTACAATGGCACTCTCACACGCTCAGGCAGGTGCTGATTTCATCGCGCCCAGCGATATGATGGACGGACGTATCCTCGCCTTGCGTGAAACCCTTGAAGACAATAGCTTTGAGCACGTAGGGATAATGGCTTATAGTGCCAAGTACGCCTCAGCTTTCTACGGACCTTTCCGCGATGCACTCGACAGTGCTCCCGTAGACCAACAGGATATCCCTAAGGATAAGAAAACTTACCAAATGGACTATCACAACCGCCTCGAAGCTTTACGCGAAACCCGTATGGATATAGAGGAAGGTGCTGATATTGTGATGGTAAAACCAGGGCTTTGCTATTTAGACATCGTTCGCGAGGTGAAGAATATGAGCGAAGTGCCCGTGGCTGTTTACCAAGTATCGGGTGAATACGCAATGCTGAAAGCTGCTGCTGCCAACGGTTGGCTCGATCACGATGCTGTAATGATGGAACAAATTGTGAGCATCAAGCGTGCTGGTGCCGACCTTATCGCTAGCTATTTTGCTAAGGAAGTCGTAAAACTTTTATAGGTAGGAATCTCTTGCGGGAGAGAAATTGAACAAATCACACCAAATCAAACAGGGAATCTATATCTTTGTTTAATTTCTATGGTTTTAGCCATATTTCTTTACAAAACAAGAATGCTTAATTAATTTTCATAGCGCAAGCTATATTTCTTTATACACTAATGAAAAAACACTTTTTATCATTCGCCACTATGGCACTTTTAACCGCTTGTGGTGGCGGAACGAACAACAATAACACCACCACCGATAGTACTACCCAAGAGGCAACAACTACTGTACCTGCCTCTTCAAACACTGCCTCAGAGCCCGATTTTCCTGATTGGCAAAACAACAAAGGGATAGGTCCCGTGAAGACCATCACCCCACCCTTAGCTGATACCCCCGATGCAGCAATGGTAGCCAAAGGAGAGGAGACTTTCAATACCTATTGCACCGTGTGCCACCGTCCTAAAAAGCGACTCACAGGACCTGCAATGATAGGTTTGCTCGACCGCCGTACGCCAGAGTGGGTGATGAATATGATTCTCAATCCCGATGTGATGGAGAAGCAAGACCCTATCGCCAAGAAGTTGATAGAAGAGTACAACACCTTAATGCTCAACCAGCGCTTGAACGAACAGCAAGCTCGTGAACTTTTGGAATATATCAGAACAATAAAATAAGAAATAATTGTTCATTATCTATTTTTTTGTATCTTTGCCGAGTGAATAACTTAAAATAAGAATCACTAATGAAGAAACTTGCACTCAGCTTAGCTATTATAACAAATGTTGCACTTATATAAAAGGCAGTTGGTAGCGACTGCCTTTTTCTATTATACCCTTATGGAGCCTATTTCTGTAATAATTATTCTTACTACACTCGTGCTTTCAGCCTTCTTTTCGGGGTTTGAAATCGCTTACGTGTCGTCTAACAAAGTACACGTAGAAATCCTTAAAAAGCAAGAAGGAGTGATTGCTAATGTGCTTACCAAACTCACCCGAAAGCCTTCTAAACTGCTGGCTACTATGCTTGTGGGCAATAACGTAGCCCTTGTAGTGTATGGGTTTGAAATGGGTAAGGTAATGACAGTTCTTCTGCCTCCTTTCTTCCAAAATGTGCTTTGGCATACCATTATCTCTACCCTCATAATTCTCATCACGGCAGAGTTTATGCCCAAAGTGTTCTTCCAGATTTATGCAAACCAACTCCTGAAAGTATTTGCTATTCCTGCGTACTTTTTCTATCTGCTGTTCTATCCGTTTTCCAGCTTTGTGATGTGGATATCCGATTTTGTCTTACGCGTATTCTTCAAAACGAAAGGCGATTATGTGCCTCTTTCGTTCTCTAAAGTAGAGCTGGTAGATTATATCTCCGAACAGATGGAAAACGCTCCTAAAAAAGAAGAGGTAGATAGTGAGGTGCAGATGTTCCAAAACGCCTTGGAGTTCTCGGGCGTAAAAGCACGTGAAATAATGATTCCGCGTACTGAAATAGTAGCCGTGGAGCTCAATGAATCTATTGAAAATCTTATTGCTACCTTTGTATCATCAGGGTTTTCCAAAATATTGATATACAACGAAAATATAGATGATATTTTGGGTTACGTGCACTCTTTCGATATGTTCAAGAAACCAAAAGCCATCAAGGAAGTGCTTATTCCTATTGTGAATATCCCTGAAACTATCCAGATAAACGAAGTACTAAACATTCTCACCCGCAAACGCAAGAGTATGGCAGTAGTGCTCGATGAGTATGGTGGTACTTCGGGCATTGTAACCTTAGAAGATATCGTAGAAGAACTCTTTGGCGAAATAGAAGACGAGCACGACAAAGATAAGTTTATAGAAGAACAAATATCCGATACTGAATACCTTTTTTCAGCGCGTTTGGAGGTCGAATACCTCAATGAAACTTATCATTTGGATATCCCAGAAAGCGAGGAATACGAAACACTTGGAGGTTTTATAGTGCTTCATAACGAAGGAATTCCTACTCAAGGCGAAGTGATAGAAATCCCTCCTTTTACCTTCACTATCGAAGCCTGCTCACAGACTAAAATAGAAACCGTAAGACTTACCGTGAATAACGAATAGCGAAAAGTGATTAATCCCCTTTAAAAATAATATATCAACTCCTGTTAAAGAAGAGAGGTACGGAGTCGCAAAAGGATTACTGCAATACCTTATTAACTATTAATCACTAATCATTAACTATTAAAAAAAGACCCTCCCTTTCGGAAGAGTCTTTTTTCACAATGCATATAAATACTACTACTAACTCCAAAATGAATACTTTTAAGTTGATAAAATTTTATGAACTTAAAAGTATTTGTTTTTTCTCATAAAATTTTGTCTTTAAATAGCCTAATAAATGACTTTGTAATTTAGTTTTTTCAGTCTTTGCTTTAATGATTCAATGTTTCTTATAGTAATTTTGATTAACAATGTTTATTTTAGCAATCTCTGTGTCTTCTCAAAATCTTGTTTCAATGAATAATTTTTATCTAACAATGTTTCTTATAGCAATTTTTCAGTAATTTTGTTTAATTCAGTTTTTTCAAGCAATTTTTAGTGTCATCATTTATTATGATTTAAATGCACTTGCAAGTTTTACTAACATCCCGTCTGTCAAACTTACACCATCTATATTGAAAATAGCGTGCCAAAAATGATAAAGTAGCCTTTTTTACACTTAAATAGCTTATTATCAATACCTAACACTATTTTAGATTCTTTACTTCAATATCCCTAAAATCTTCATTTTGTGTATACGCTACACGATTAACCTGTATAATATTCTCATTTTACACGGCTCATTTTCAGTTTTCTCTCGCACGAAAAAGAAGCAGTATCAAAATTCACACTAAACAAGATGATTGATATTATTCTATTTCTTCAGTTCTTAAAACCATCGTCTTATCTTCCTCTTAACTTTCCTTATTTGTCGATTTATTTCCCTCAAAAATCCATTTTATTCTTCATTTTTAGCTATTCATTATCAACCATTTATATACCCTTTCTATACCAATCGTCCAAGATTCGTATAAGCTTCCTATAAGCTCTCTATAAGCTAAGCATACCCATTTTACCTTTCATCTTTCACCTTTTACCTAACTCACCCCCTTCGAACTTCTTCGTTATCTTCCGGAAGTCCAAATCCATTTCTGATATCTCAAAGTTTTTCTGATATTTTCTAAGTCTCTTTGAGATTCCTCAAGTCTAAAATTTAAAAATCTTCTTGCTTTTCAGGAAAGAATCAGTATCTTTGTAAAAAAATAATAGAATTATGAGTATTGCAGTATTAACACAGAATCCAAATATCCAGTTTATAACCGATAGTAATGGAAGAACAGTATCAGCTATAGTTCCTATAAATGAATATAATACTATGTTGAAAATCATAAAACAATATGATTCCGATGATGAGTTTACAGAAGAAGAATTAAAAAGAATAGCCTTATCACATCAGCAAGCTAAAGAGGGAAAAATGGTAAAGAGTGAAGAAGTTTTTAAAATGCTAAGGGCTGAGTATGGAAATTAATTGGACTAATGAGGCTATTGAAAGCTTGATACACTTCGCTATTGGAGTAAACGAAATTGTAATAACGATTATTCCAATAAAATTATTGATGAGGTAGAAAAACTGAAGTTTTTCTAAAAGAAAATCCTATGTTACTTTCAAAATTTGTAGAAGAGGTTAAATTATATAAAATACTAATTATGAAAGGGAAGTTTGCTTTGTATTACGATTTTATAGAAGAAGAAAATCTAATTGTAATAAAATTTTTTAGAAGCACCAAGCAAAAACCTTTAGAGTAGTTTTTTAGTTACAAAATGAAAATGATTACGGCAGAATTTAGCTAATAACTACAATGTAAGTGCCCATTCGTTGGCTCACAGCATTGGGAATGCTGATGTAAAGAAGTTCTTTTAAAAATAGTAGATTAACAAAATAATTTTATGACCGAATCCTTACTTTTTACCTCTGAAGAAATAGAACTCAACCCTCGTGCATCTTGGGGAGAACTTTTGCAAATAACTTTTGTAAATAAGAAGCAATATTTTTCTATAAGTAGATTAGCTTATGAAGAAGAACTCTATTTTGAATACAATGAACAAACTCATTATATTTATGCCTTGTGCCAAGATGTAGTGTTTGAATTGAAAGCCAATGCCTTGCATATCCATATCACAAAGAAGCTAAAAGGTAATTGCCCTTTCAGTACTATTACAATACAATTACCTTCTTTTTCTGTTGATTTAGAAGAAGTGTTGCAAGAATTAAAAAAGAAAGTCCGATAAAAGAATTATCGGACTTCTTCATTAACCAACCAAAACTTTAAATTATGAAAACTATTATTTGAAGTTTACAATGAGCTACCACCCTCATTGCGACGCAAAGGTACGAATAAAACAGTACTTGTCAAGCGTATTTTTAAGTTTAACAAAAGTTTAATATAAAAGGGGCTTATGGAGCCCCTTTTTAGCGTAAATTTAATACTTGCGCACTTATTTTTTTAAGATTTTGTTTACCATTTTTATTTGGCATTACGTGCTTCAATCCACTTGCGGGCATTGATAAACGCCTCTAACCAAGGACTAACTGCTGTTTTTTCACTCGGATAGTACGCCCATTGCCAAGGAAAAACTGAACGCTCTATGTGAGGCATCGTTACCAAATGTCGCCCTGTTTTGTCGCATAACATAGCCGTGTTGTAATCAGAGCCATTAGGGTTGGCAGGGTACTCCTGATAAGCGTATTTACCTACGATATTATATTCGGTTTCTGCCAATGGCAAGTGGAATTTTCCTTCGCCGTGTGATATCCATACCCCTAAGGTACTGCCTGCAAGAGAGGAGAGCATCACCGAGTTGTTCTCTGGAATGCTTACCGATACAAAGCCACTTTCGTGCTTGCCACTATCGTTATGCCACATTTTACCGTGTTCTGCGTGCTCAGGGTTGATGACTTCTAACTCCATAAACAACTGACAGCCATTGCAGATACCTACTGAAAGGGTGTCGGGTCGGGCAAAGAAGTTGTCTAACGCTTTTTTAGCTTGCTCGTTGTAGAGCAAAGCACCTGCCCAACCTTTGGCACTACCTAAGACATCGGAATTAGAGAAACCACCTACAGCCCCTATAAATTGTACATCTTCTAAGGTTTCACGTCCGCTGATAAGGTCGGTGGTATGCACGTCTTTCACATCAAAGCCTGCTAAGTATAGGGCATTTGCCATTTCGCGCTCGGAATTGCTACCCTTTTCGCGTATCACTGCCGCTATAGGGCGTTTGCCTGCGGGGCGTGCGGGTTTTTCACCCGTGAAATGCGCTGGGAAAGTGTATTGTAGAGGCTGTTCAGAGTAGTTTTGATAACGCTCGGTCGCCTTGTCATTTTGCGTTTGTTGTTTATCTAACAGATAAGAAGTGAGGTACCACACATCGCGCAATTCGGGGATATTGAAATGGTATGATTTTCCGAAATGGTGAATAGTAAGTTCTTGTGAAATAGTTACTTCGCCTATATTAGCCCATTCTAAGAAGTTTTCTTCTAAAGTAGCTTCAACACTGCTATCGGCTTGAATTACTACCCCTGCATTTTCAGCAAAAAGGGTTTTGATAAGGTCTTCATCGGCTGAAAGTCCGCTCAAATCAATGGTAGCCCCTAAGTCGTTTTCTGCAAAGCACATCTCTAAGAGCGTTGTGATAAGTCCGCCGCTACCAATGTCGTGTCCTGCTTGTATTTTTCCTTCTTTTATCAGTGATTGTAATACGTTGAAAGCTATTTTAAAGCCTTCAGCATCTGTTACGGTAGGGGCTTTGTCGCCTATTTTGTTTAATACTTGGGCAAAAGCCGAACCTCCTAATTCAAAATGAGCGCTTGAGAAGTTGATATAATAAATGTTGCCTCCATTGCGTTTCAATACAGGTTCAACTACTTTTTGCACGTCAGTACAATGGGCAGCCGCCGAAATAATTACCGTACCAGGGGCAATCACATCACCTCCTTCGGGGTATTTTTGTTTCATTGATAGGGAATCTTTACCGGTAGGGATATTGATACCCAATTCAATTGCGAAATTAGAAGCGGCTTCTACAGCTTCGTACAAACGCGCGTCTTCTCCTTTATTGCGGCACGCCCACATCCAGTTGGCGGATAGCGATACACTTTGCAAGCCGTCTTTTAGTGGCGCCCAAACAATGTTAGTCAATGCTTCGGCAATGGCATTGCGACTGCCTGCGGTAGGACTGATGAGTGCTGTAAGAGGCGAATGACCTATGCTGGTAGCGATTCCTTCTTTGCCATTGTAGTCTAAAGCCATAACCCCAACGTTGTTCAAGGGAAGTTGTAGTGCGCCTACACATTGTTGTTTGGCGACTTTGCCCCCTACACAACGGTCTACCTTGTTAGTAAGCCAGTCTTTACAAGCCACACTTTCTAATTGGAGTACTTGTACCAAATAGTTCTGTAACTGACTTGCATAGTAGTGTAACTCTTCGTAGTTAGTAATTACTGTTTCATCGGTCATTACCGTTTTTGGCGAACTACCAAAGAGCGCGCTAAGGTCTAAATCCATTGGGTGGGTACCTTTTTTTGCAGAGGCAATGCTGAAATGCTTGTCGCTGGTAACCACACCCACTTCGTACATAGGCGCACGCTCGCGGTCGGCAATGGTTTTCAGTTTAGCAATAGCCTTTTCGGGCAATACCAATCCCATACGCTCTTGTGATTCGTTACCTATAATTTCCTTGTCCGATAGGGTAGGGTCGCCTACGGGCAGTTTGTCTAAGTCGATTTTACCACCGGTTTCTTCTATGAGTTCTGAAAGGCAGTTGAGGTGTCCGCCAGCCCCGTGGTCGTGTATAGAAACGATAGGATTCTCGTCCGATTCTACCATTGCGCGGATAGCATTGGCAGCGCGTTTTTGCATTTCGGGGTTAGAACGCTGTACTGCATTGAGCTCAATACCTGCGCCAAAAGCCCCCGTATTAGCCGATGATACTGCCGCACCTCCCATCCCGATGCGGTAGTTTTCACCGCCCAAGATAACTATTTTGTCGCCTTCCTTGGGGGTGTGCTTTATGGCTTGTGAAGCTTTGGCATACCCCACGCCTCCTGCTTGCATAATCACTTTGTCAAAGCCTAATTTGCGTCCGCCTTCTTCGTGTTCAAAGGTGAAGAGTGAGCCCGTAATGAGCGGTTGCCCAAACTTATTACCAAAATCGCTTGCCCCGTTAGAGGCTTTGATGAGGATATCCATTGGCGTTTGGTACAACCATTGGCGTTCTGCCATTCCTTTTTCCCAAGGGCGGTCTTCTTCTAAGCGAGGGTAAGCCGTCATATACACAGCCGTCCCTGCCAAAGGCAAAGAACCTTGTCCGCCAGCAAGACGGTCGCGTATTTCACCTCCCGAACCTGTAGCAGCCCCGTTGAAAGGCTCTACCGTAGTGGGGAAGTTGTGGGTTTCGGCTTTGAGTGAGAGCACTGCCTCAAAAGGTTTCACCTCGTAGAAATCAGGTTTATCGGCACTTTTGGGTGCGAATTGGTCGACGGTAGCCCCTTTGATGAAAGCTACATTGTCCTTATAAGCCGAAACAATGCTATTAGGGTGTTCTAGTGATGTCTTTTTAATGAGTTTGAAGAGGGTAGAAGGTTTTTCCTCACCGTCGATAACAAAAGTGCCGTTGAAGATTTTATGGCGGCAGTGTTCGGAGTTGATTTGCGAGAAGCCAAACACTTCCGAGTCGGTGAGTTTGCGCCCGAGTTGTTGAGAGAGATTTTGCAGATAGGCAACTTCTTCGGCGCTTAGCGCAAGTCCTTCTTGCTGGTTATATGCCTCGATATCATCGATTTCGAGTGTTGTTTGCGGTTGAATATCGATAGTAAAACTATCTTGGGTAAGATCGTTGTATCGCTCAAAGAGCATAGGGTCGAAAGGCGTATTGGGGTCGGTTACCTCGTGAAACTCCTCGATGCGGGTAATCCCGTGAATGTCCATATTTTGGGTAATTTCTACCGCATTGGTACTCCAAGGGGTAATCATCGCCGCACGGGGTCCGATGAAAGTACCGCTAAGGGTAGGGGAGGGGAGTTGCTGGGCATTGCCAAACAGCCATTTCAGTTTGTTGAGGTCGGTCTCAGTAAGGGTAGCTTCGGTCGCTACCACATAGATAGTGTTTTTGGGGTTTTTAAAGAAAAGAAGCATTATTATCCAATTAACGATTAGCAATTAACAATTAATAATTCAGTTATTGAGTAGTATTTTTCAAAAAGTTAGGTAGCATTAGTAAGAAAGGTATGCTGTTATTATAATTCAGTTTTTCGTAAAAGAACCCTAACAGAGCTATATTCTTGTAGTAAGTTTCACGCTGTTCCCAATAATTCATTTCAGAGGGTATAAACCAAGCATTTTTACCTATTTTTTCAGCTAAGAACCATTTTTCGAGCAAGCGCGCTGTACGCCCGTTACCATCGTCAAAAGGGTGTATCTTTACTAAAAATAAGTGCAATAATGAGGCATAGAAGAACGTTTCCTGTACAGATAATGTTCGTTTTATGAGCTCTTCTAAGAAATTACAAAAAGCGTCAAACTCACTTTTCACTTCTTCCTTAGCGCAGGCTTCATAGATAACGATTCCTTTTGCCACATCGCGTATAATCATATCCGAAGTACGCACTTTTCCTTGTGAACTGGCGGTTAGCAAATTCTTTGTAATAATTTTATGCGCTTTCAGTAAGTTAGCAACAGTAAGGGGGGAGTTCTGAGCAAAAGTGTAGGCAGCAAATACATCATTAGGTTTTTCAACTAAGTTTTTTTGATAAATTACTCCATTTAATTTATGTTTCAAATAGCTATCGATGTCTAATACTTCTCCTTCAATTTTCGAAGAAGCCATAGAAGAAACAGCCGTATAGAACTGAAAACTCTCCTTTGTAAGAGGTATTTCTTTTATTTTTGAGAGAGATAGAGGAATGTTTACCTCTATCTTTTTTTTGTAGAGCTCAAATAATTTATCTGTGATACTAATTGCTTCAGAGACTTTCATAGTTATTCATTCTTTCCCTTTATCCGCTACTTTATCATATAATAATAGAGGTTTCTTTTTCAGTGCTTTGCGTTGCGTTGGTGCTGTTGTTGCAAGCTACCATTACCATTGCTAAAAGAGCTACCATACCTAGTTTTTTCATAGGTATTTTTTCTAAGATGAAACTTGCGACAAAGATACGAAATAATTATGAATAATATATTAAAAACTTTCTAATTAAAAGAATAAATTATTTTTATAGCAAAAGTACTCATTATATACCTCTAAGAACCCAGATTTGTACCACTGTTCTTCATCTTTTGTTCGTTGTTTGTTCGTTGTTTGTTCGTCTTTTCTTCGTTCATTTTTTATCTGCCCGCGTGGCTCGCACCGTCTTTTATTCGTCTTAGCTCTGAATAACGTTTGATTATAAAGCTATTACAGCTAAGCTGTCTACTGCTTTCGCCATAGATTATTTCTATAATAGAACTTGCTCCAAAGGTATGAAACAAATTGTAATTAGCAACAAATAAAGCCTTCGTTTTTATTTATGACTCTGAAAATATTCATATACTTTCTTACCTCTAAAACCTGCTACTTGGGTAAGTTCCTCTAAAGTAGCTTCTCTTATGCGTTTTACTGATTTAAAATGTTGCAAGAGTGTTTCTTTAGTCTTTTCTCCTATGCCCTCTACTCCATCAAGCTCCGATACAATTGCCGATTTACTCCTCTTTTTCCGGTGGAAGGTAATCCCAAAACGGTGAGCTTCATCACGTAACTGCTGTATCACTCGCAAGGTTTCCGAACGCTTGTCTAAATACAATGGAATACTATCCTCAGGGAAATATATTTCTTCCAAACGCTTCGCAATACCTATAATAGCTATCTTTCCGCGCAGTTCTAATTGCTCCAAGGCTTTTAATGCCGAAGATAATTGTCCCTTCCCGCCGTCTATTACAATCAGTTGTGGCAGAGGTTGCTCCTCGTCCAACAATCTTCGATAACGTCTATACACGGCCTCTTCCATCGAGGCAAAATCGTTAGGGCCTTCTACTGTTTTCACGTTAAAATGACGATAGTCTTTCTTGCTGGGCTTTGCATTCTTAAATACTACACACGCCGATACGGGGTTCGTACCCTGAATATTCGAGTTGTCAAAGCACTCAATATGCACC
This sequence comes from Capnocytophaga ochracea DSM 7271, assembly GCF_000023285.1. NCBI lineage: Bacteria > Pseudomonadati > Bacteroidota > Flavobacteriia > Flavobacteriales > Flavobacteriaceae > Capnocytophaga > Capnocytophaga ochracea. The sequence goes on from NC_013162.1 coordinate 1,493,912, forward strand.
GGTGGGACAGAGAGATGCAAGTCGCGTTGCATCTGGGTGAGAATACGGTTCGTATGGCGTTCGGGGTCTACTATTTTCTCCTGTTTGAATCTATCTTGACGGAAGTGTTTAGCATTGCGCATCGATAGGTCTAAGAGTTGTTTTTTCTCACCTGCCTTAGGAATGGTCGCTTGTAATCCTTCTGAAAGAGTAACCTCAAAAGGCACAATAATCTCTTTGGAATTAGAGAAGAAACGTTCACGAATATCAATAATAGCGTATTCCAAGAGCTCTCTATCGGTTTCTTCCAATTTCTTTTTAATCTCCAAAGTATGAGCTCTCACAATCGCTCCGTAGGCTACTTGTAGGAAATTTACATAACCGTACTCTTCGTCCGAAACGATAGAAAATACATCTACATTGCTAATTTTACTACTTACGATGGTCGATTTTGCCTGATAGTTCTCTAAACTCTGTATCTTTTGCTTGATGAGATGTGCTTCTTCAAACCGCATTTCCGAAGCCAGTGCCATCATCTCCTCCTTAAACTGATGTAACGCATCTTTGAAATTCCCTTTGAGGATTTCTACAATCTGCTGAATATTCTGGTTGTAATCTGCTTCGTTTTGGTATCCTTCACAAGGCCCTTTACAATTTTTCAGATGATATTCCAAGCACACTTTAAACTTGTGGTTAGCGATGTTTTGCGGAGATAAATCGTAATTACAATTGCGCAAAGCGAAGAGCTCTTTTATCAAATCTAAAAGTGTGTGTACGGTTTTCATACTGGTATAAGGGCCAAAGTACAGCGAACCGTCTTTTACTACTCTACGCGTAGAGAATACGCGTGGAAATCGTTCTTTCTTCACACATATCCAAGGATAGCTCTTGTCGTCTTTTAGGAGAATGTTATAGCGCGGTTGGTATTTCTTGATAAGGTTGTTTTCGAGTAGTAATGCATCACTCTCGGTAGCTACGACTATGTGTTCTATACGCACAATTTTCCTCACCAAAATACGTGTTTTGGCACTGTCGTGTTCCTTTTGGAAATAAGAAGAAACGCGCTTTTTCAAATTGACGGCTTTCCCTACATAAATAAGCGTGTCCGTAGCATCGTAAAACTGATAGACACCAGGATTATTAGGTAAGGTTTGCAATTGAATTTCGATAGAAGGAAACATAAACAATTAGTAATTAATAACTGACAATTAATAATTAAAAAGAGGTTGTCCTTACGGGCAACCTCTTTTTATGTGTAACAAAAGGGTTAGAGAAACAACTATTTTACTAAGTTGATTTCAACACGACGGTTGAGCTCTCTACCTTTCTTAGTTTTGTTAGAAGCGATTGGTTTATCAGGACCGAAACCTTTTGCAGTCAAACGACCTTCATCGATACCTTTTTCAATCAAATAAGCTTTAACAGAGTAAGCTCTATTCTCTGATAATTTTTGGTTCTTATCTCTCTTACCACTGATGTCAGTGTAACCCTCAATAGAGAATTTAGCGTTCTTGTATTGGTTCAATACGTCAACGATTTGGTTCAATACAGTTGCTGATTGAGGTCTGATAGTAGCTTTGTTTACATCAAACAAGATAGTGCGTGCAAAGTCGTTCAATTTCTTTTGAACTTCTTCAGTTACTTCAGGACAACCGTTGTTTGAAGCAGGACCAGGTACGTCTACGCATTCGTCATCTTTATCAAGAACACCGTCACCATCAGTATCAGGCCAAGGACAACCGTTGTTTTCTTTAGGACCAGCTACGTCTTTACATTGGTCTACGTTATCTGGCACACCATCACCATCAGTATCAGGGCATCCGTTAAATTCAGCTGGACCAGCTTCATCAGGACAAGCATCATCTTTATCAGCGATACCATCATTGTCTCTGTCTGGGCAACCTTTTAATTCTGGTTTACCAGCTTCATCAGGACAAGCGTCGTCTTTATCAGCTACACCGTCATTATCGCGGTCTGGGCAACCTTTCAATTCTGGTTTACCTGGTTCATCAGGGCAAAGGTCATCTTTGTCAGCTACACCATCTTTATCGCGGTCTTTTTTACCAAATTTAATGGTAATACCGGCAGCGTGTTGGAAGTAATCCTCTTGTGAATCAGATTTGAAAGTAGGGTGGTAAGCTGTCTGCAAGTTAATACCGATGTTTTCGGTAAACCAAAAGTTTACACCACCACCACCTAAGGCGCGGAATTTACCTTCGTTGTCAATAGCGGCATAACCACCACCTACTTGTAAGAATGGGTCAAACCATTTTACTTTCTCTTTGTTCCAAAGAGATTTAAAGTGGTATTGCAACGCTAAGTCTGCAGACCAGAAAGAAAAATCTACTTTGTTATCAAGATCTTTGTCATAACCGAATCCTTTTTCGATTTTGTTTAAAGAACCTGATAATTCAGCAGAAAAACCAGCTCCGATATATCTACCTACTGAAAGACGAGAAACTGCTGGAAGGATATTGATATCGCTTGGCCCTCCCCAGTCTTTCATTAAGTCCCCGAATGCATCAGGGGTACGAATATCAACGGAGTTCACTCCAAATCCTATTTGCCAAGGACTGTCTTCATCTTGTGCTTGAACTGCCACTGAAAAAGCAGCAGCCAAAGCAAATAAAGTTACTTTGATTTTCTTCATACTTAAAAAATGAATTTTGATTACTATTTTAATTTTGGTGCAAATATAAGTATTATTTTAATACAAAATCATTTTAGAGATATTTTTTTATTAATTTTAACATTTCTTATTCTTTTTAATCTCTCCAAAATAGAGGTTTTTTAAACTTTATATATTTGCTTATTTTCTTCGTATATACTTTAAAATGAAATACTTATTTATTTGTTATAGCCATTTTACCAAAGCGAAATCTTGGCGGTGTGGCAATAAATTATTTTTAGGGAAAATTCTTATTGCTAAGTGCAAAGCACCTGGATATTCTGAGGCAATTTCCAATTGATAGGTAGCTTTGTTGCCTTCTTGAGCTACTACCGTAAACTCACTTGTCGAGAGTACTTTAAACTTATCGTCTTTATGTTGGGCTACTACCAATTCTACTCCTACGTCTTCAGGACGTAATTCTCCTAATTCTAAGGTAATTTCACCTTTGTATACCTTACCAATAGAAATGAGTTGCTCATTGCGATTAGGTACCTTAAAGCTCACTACCTTTATATTATCCCATTCTTGAGTAACTTTGCGTTTCCAGTTCGAAAGTTCAATAGCGATTGCAAAGTGATTGTCTTTAATCTTGGTTACGCGCTCAGTCATTGGGTAATAGTATTGCTTTTCGTAATCAGTGAGCATACGAGTAGTGGTAAAGTTTACCGCCACTTTGGCAATGGTATTCTTGATGAGTGCACACCAGCGTGATGAGATGCCATCTTTATTCTTATCATAGAATATAGGAGCTATCTCGTCTTCAATAATGTTGTAAATCGTCTCTGCATCCATTTCGTCTTGATACTGCTGGTTTTCGTAGGAGCGTTCCATAGGGAGAGCCCAACCGGCATCTTCCCGATACCCTTCTACCCACCAACCATCAAGTACGCTGAAGTGCATTACCCCGTTCATCGCAGCTTTTTCACCACTGGTTCCTGAGGCTTCTAGCGGACGTGTAGGGGTATTCATCCATACATCTACTCCTTGTACCATATGGCGCGCGAGCTCCATATCGTAGTTAGGAACGAATAATATCTTACCTAAGAACTGTGGTAATTTAGAGATTTCCACAATATTCTTAATCAAATCCTGTCCTGCTTTATCGGCAGGGTGGGCTTTCCCTGCAAAGATGAACTGTACAGGACGCTCAGGATTGTTCACTATTTTATCCAAACGCTCTATATTGGTAAAGAGCAAATGAGCGCGTTTGTAGGTCGCAAAACGACGTGCAAAACCAATGGTAAGGATATCTTCGCGTAAGTTCTCTTTGATTTCCACTAACTGACGTGGAGAGAAATAAGGGGTGTTCTTCTCTAAACGCAGCTTTTGTTCTACACGGCGCAAGAGCTTAGAACGAAGAGCCGTTTTGATTTCCCACACGCGTTGGTCAGATACCTTATAGATGCCCTCAAAGCTCTTAGGGTCGTAGTGATGTGTTTTGTAGTCTTTGCCAAACACCTCGTTTTCTACTTCTTTCCACAAGCCAGCTGTCCACGTAGGTTGGTGTACCCCATTGGTTACATAGCTAACGTGAAGTTCTTCGGGCATATAACCTGGCCACAAGTCTTTGAGGATTTCTTTACTTACCTCACCGTGTAGCCAGCTCACACCGTTTACTTCTTGCGAAAGGTTCGCTGCGAGGTTACTCATCGAGAATTTCTCGTGTGGGTTTTGCAAGTTTATTTTACCCAAAGCGAGTATTTGTTCCCAATTCACGTGCAATATATCGGCGTAATTTCCTAAATAAGCGCGTAATAAGCCTTCTTCAAAAGCATCGTGACCTGCGGGTACTGGGGTGTGAGTAGTAAAGAGCGATGAAGCGCGCACCACTTCCATCGCTTCCGAGAAAGTAAGGTTCTCGTTTTGGATATACTCGCTGAGGCGTTCCAACCCTATAAAGGCAGCGTGCCCTTCGTTGCAGTGGTAAATATCACTGTCGATACCTAGCTTGCGCAACATCTTAATACCTCCTAAACCTAATAACATTTCTTGTTTAAGACGGTTTTCCCAGTCGCCTCCATATAAGTGGTGGGTGATAGAACGGTCGTCTTCGCGGTTGTTCTCAAAATCGGTGTCGAGAAGATAAAGCTCTATACGACCTACGTCCACACGCCATACACGTGCATATAGGGTTCTACCTGGTAAATCTATTGATATAATCAACCATTTTCCACTCTCATCTGTTACAGGCGTTACCGGTATCTTCGAGAAATCTTGTGCTTCGTAGTCGGCTTCTTGGTTACCTGCTGAGGATAGTTTTTGAGTGAAATAACCATAGCGGTATAACAACCCTACTCCAGTGATTTTGGTTGCCTTGTCGCTGGCTTCTTTTAGGTAATCGCCTGCCAAGATACCCAAACCTCCTGAATAAATCTTCAAGGAAGAATGTAAGCCGTATTCCATACTAAAATAAGAGATAGACGGACTTACCATCTCCGATTTCTTAGCCATATAGGCTTGGAAATCACCATATACTTTCGAAAGATTGCGCATAAATACCGCATCTTGCTCCAATTCTTTATAACGAGTAAGTGAGATGCTGTCCAGCAAGGCAATAGGGTTTTTACGCACTTCTATCCATTGGGCTTTATCTATGTATTTAAAAACTTCGTAAGCCTCGTCATTCCAGCACCACCAAAGGTTTTTAGCGAGTTCTTCGAGCGGTTGCAAGGCTTCTGGAATTGCACGGTGGATAATCACACTGCGCCAGTTAGGCGTGTTCACCACCTTCGATTTCTCTAAATATGCCACTCCATCAGTTTCTACCGGAGGCAGACTCTCCACTCTGTCCTCTATATTTTCAAGAGTGAGTTCATAACATTTTATGTAGTATTGTACTAAGTTCTTCCACAGAGCGATTTCTGATACTTTACCTGCTGTTTCGCGAAGCTCTTGGAAGTCTTGTTCTTTCCTGTCTAATAAATTCTGAATATTCTTAGCAATTGCGCCTACTACCTCACCGTAGTTGCTATCAGTGCGCGGTACTACTTCTATCGCTTTTTGTTTTTCGGGGTAATAATCGTTCACCCACTTGCCAAAACCTGCCAAAGTAGTGGTAATGGTAGGTACTTTAAAAGCTAAACTTTCAAGCGGTGTATAGCCCCAAGGCTCGTAGTACGATGGGAAAGCGGTGCCGTCTAACCCGATGAGCAAGTCGTAATAAGAAAGGTTGAACACCCCGTCGTTGCCATTGAGATAACTTGGACAGAAAATCACTTTTACCTTATCTTCCTTCCTATTGAAGAGCTGTTGCTCATAAATACGAGTCATTATCACATCGTGATACACATCAGGGAGAATATGGGTAAGGTGCTTTTGTTCGTTTTCGGTAGTTTGCTGAGGGTTGTGCAAATTGTTTAGCAATCCTTGGTTAGGCGCATCGTGAGCTGTAGGAATTAAGATGTAAGCCAAAAGCTCTTTCTTGTTATTAGAATTCCTATTCAGTGCTCCCAAGGCATCAATAAAGGCATCGATACCTTTGTTGCGGAACTCATATCTACCGCTGATAGCTACAATTTTGGTATCCTTGCTAATAGGTTGGGTTACCAAAGCCTGTGCTACGCTGATAAGACGCTGTTTAGCTTCTGCACGCTTCTTATCAAAATCTTTTTCAGCTGGTACTATGGCGTCGTTGAAGCCATTAGGCGTGATGATATCAGTTTTTCTACTGAGGAAGTGCAACGCTTCTTGGGCAGTAATTTCGCTTACCGTAGTGAAGCAATCGGCTACTTTGGTAGTTTCTTTTTCGAGGAAGTGCTTGTGTTGTACCCCAAACCGATAGGCCATTTCTTCGGGTTTGTAGTTCTTCATATCGTTGTAGAGCGGATAACCATTGCCGGCAATCGCACGACCTACTACGGTAGCGTGAGTAGTGAATACCGAACCTATTTTAGGCATTTCTTCTTCCAAATAGAGTAGCGCACTACCGGTCATCCATTCGTGGAAATGGCAAATCACGTTTTCGCGTGAAGCAGTGTTGAACTTCACAAAGCTCTCAATCACCTTCCCTACTGCATAACCAAAAAGCACCGACTCTACGTAATCCCACGGACTGTTGTAAGAATCGAGCTTATAGTTATCCCAATAATAGCGCAAAATCTCGTTTTTAGCACTTACATAATGAGAGAAATCTACGAGAATTACTATGGGGTTGCCTTCTATTTTCCAATTCCCCACACGCACGCGCAAGCCCTCAGAAGCTGCTTTAGCACGCCACGATTTGAAGAGTTCGGGGTTTTCTACAAATTCTTTATTTTCGTTGTGTTGCCAAATATCGGGACCAATCAGAATGTATTTCCTTCTGAATTGTTTCGCAATACTCGGAGCTTTTGTGGTAATCACTGTGTGAATACCTCCTACTTTGTTACATACTTCCCAACTGGTTTCAAACACATAGTCGGGATTAATTTTCTTTGTATTACTCATTATATTTAGTGTTTAGTCGTTAGTTGTCAATTTTTAGATGTTTTATGTATCATTAGTTTCAAACAATACCATTTCTCAATCGCTTTCCTCTCATTTCAGTTCCTTCTTTAATATTACCTTCGTCATTCCTCACTCGTCCCTATTCCCCCTCTCCTTGGGAGAAGTCTCCGAATAGGAGAGTATGTGAACGGGGTGAGGATTCCTTTTCTTTCGCCTCGAAACCCTGTTTTTACCATTTTTTACATTGTTGTATTATACTATTAATCAATTAATTATATACCCTTTCTATACCAATCGTCCAAGATTCGTATAAGCTTCCTATAAGCTTCCTATAAGCTAAGTACACCCTTCCAATACCCTTTTTTCATCAAAAATCCCTTCAATCTCCTTCCGAACTTTTTCGATATCTTTTGAATTGTCCAAAAGACTGCTTTTATACCAAACAAAAAAAGTACCTTTACAAGCAACGTTGCAAAGGTACAAAGTTTTTTTTGATTATAATACTATTTTCAAGAAAATAAATTTTAGCTAAGAGATATAAAACAAATCTTTTAATCTCCAAAACGTATCCCTATAGAAAAAGGATACTCGTTTACAGGATTGTTGCGGAAAAGAGGAGCAAGGCTATATCGAGCATAAATCACATAATCTTTATATCCTAAATGAGCCGAAAGCCCATATACCCAAGGACTGATATTTAAGTCCTCTCTTATAACATTTTTATGAATAGAACCATCGTCATATCTTATTTTCTGACTGTTGCCTATGGATACCCCTACATAACCCCCAAAACCTACTCTGAAACTGTCGTGAACAGGGTAAATGGTTACTCCGTTCTTAGTTTTAGGAGGTGTAAAATCAAATTCGAAGTCTACAGGCACGATGAGGTAATTGGTGCGCAATTTCGATTTGTTAAGTTTATTAGCAGTATACTCCACCGATTTTGTTACGCCGTTTTCTCTTACAAAGTACTCGCTCTCTTTGAATTTGAGTCCGTCGTGCATCCAGGCAATTCCATAGTTGATATGCAACAAATTGTTCGTTTTAAGCAAGCGAAACCCTGATGTAAAGCCCAATTCAAACGATTTAGAACCTAAGGGTTTAAAACGATTATCACCAAAGCCATTGCTACTGTTTAGGTTGTGAAACCCTATTGCCATATAAAGCTCTATTTCGTCTAAGGCACGATTGGTATTCACTTTTTTCTCTTCCTTCTTGCGGAAAATATTTTCTAATTCTTCCATTGCGCGCTTATACGCATCCGATTTAGCTGTGGTAACCGTATTGGTTTGGGTTTCTGTGGAAGCTGATGTCGCTCCTTCACGTATGAGTTTCGCTAAATGTTCGGCTTCAGCAGCCGTCTTTTCTTTGATATTCTTCTCGGTAGTAGCCGTGAGCTCTTCTTTCATCTGCTGACTCAGTTCTTCACTGATTTTCTTCTCTTTGAGCAACTGATTTACGGCTGAAAGTTTCTTTTTGAGCGTTTCTTTTTCTGCAAATACAATAGAGTCTATCGTGTATTTCGATTTTTTGATAGCTTCTTTGGAATGGTCTTGTGCGAAGGTGACGCTTGTCGCCAACAAGCAAGTCACCCATAAAAAATGTAATGTTCTCATTTTGATATTTATTTTTAGTCTTTATTGTTTAAAACAACGCGTGTTCCTACTTCTTTTAATAGCCTTTCAGCTAATAGTTTTACCCTGTTTCTAAGCAAGTCCCTTTCAATGGTGTTAAAAGTAGCATCTTGCTCGTATTTTTGATTTACATATTGGTTGAGTTGAGCTTGAGTAGTAGCGATAAGAGCTAAATCTTCTGCCGATAGTTGCTGTAAATCCCCTGTTATTTGCTTTTCCATCTGTTTTGTAATTCTGGTTTCAATAGCATCAGCAGTATACTCGGCAAAAAGAGTATCTACCTCATTGATATCGAGTAGGGCAGGAGAAGCTATGGAACTCTTAGTAGCTGGTAAAGTTGTAAGAGTCCTGTGGACTATGGGAACTGTGGGAGTTTCGGTTATCGTAGTAGGGGTGAAAGTAGTATCAACAGATGATACGTTTTCTTTTTCAGTGGTTACAACTACTACTTTCTGCGATTGATATTCAGGGCTTGTATTGGTTTGTTGCTGTTGTAACAAATACCCTATCCCGAGGCACAATAGCAAGCAGGTAGCTATGGCGTAATACCACACTTTTCGGCTTTTGTGCTTTGCTTGTTGGGCTTCACTCTCGGCTAATTGCGCCTCTAACTGTTCCCATAGGGTAGGTGAGGGGGTGATTTTCCGATACCTAAATAGGCGTTGTATGCTATCTTTCCACATTTTTTAAGCTCTTTTTTTATAGTTTGTAACGTATTGTTGTAAAAGTTTTTTGGCATAAGCCAATTGCGATTTAGAAGTGCCTTCACTAATTCCTAACTTCTCTGCTATCTGCTTGTGAGATTCATTTTCAAACACATAAAGGTTAAAAATGGTACGACAGGCAGAAGGAAGTTTATCTATAAAGGCTTGTATTTGTTCATCGTTAAAAGATTCATTGTCTAAATCACTCTCGTCGATAGTGTCGTAAGTATCGCTCCAATCGGTGAAGGATAGCTTTTGGGCTTTGCTTTTGAGAAAATCTATGCATTCATTTACAGTAATCCTGCGTATCCACGCATAGAAGTGCTCTTGTTCTTCATATTTAGAGAGACTGGTAAATATCTTGAAGAAGGCTTTCAGTAGGGCATCTTCGGCGAATTGCAAATCACTAATGTACAGCCTGCACACACTCAGCAAAGCAGGAGCATACTGGTCGTACAACTGCTTTTGCGCTAAGCGGTCGTTGCGCTGAGCTTTCTCGATGAGACAATGGTCGATTTGCATTTTTCTTTAAATGATGAATGATTTATTCTTTTTAAGGTTCAAATTAAGTACGATGTAGAAAAACAGGAGATTGTTCAACTTCATCGGTTACGGCAGTTTGATTGTACAGCCCTTTCCTATGTTATTTTTTTTAAACCATCCTTGAGGCACTTCAAGAGCATAACGCACAGGTTCCGATGAGTCCACACTTTGATGGCTGAACGGTGTCATATCGCGTGTTTCGCGAATTTCGCCATTCGAATTAATGAACGCAATTGAAAGGGGAGTAGGCGTATCTTTCATCCAAAAGCTTAACTTTTCGTCTCTTTTAAAGATAAAAAGCATACCCGTTCCTTCGGGAATATTCTCACGCCCCATATAACCTTTTGACATCTCTCGTATGGAGCGAGCAAGCTCAACTCTTATGGGAATGGTCTTGCCGTCAAGATTTGTAATGGTCAAGTCCCTCTCTTCAAACTCAAGCGTGAGGGCTGAACAGGCAGTAAAAACAAGGTAGCACAATAGGATAACTCCTATCAGCAATAGTTTAACAGATGTAAATATTTTCTTTTTCATAAGTCCTACAAAATTAAAAGTTCAGAAAATAAATATATGAATTTTGATATCTCAATTATCCTTTTTGCCCTTATAAACGAAGAAAAAATAAAAAGGTTGGAAAATAATTAGAAAAATTGTCAATTAGCAAATTATTTAGTTTTGGCAAAGTTGGCTTTTATTGTTTGATGATGTCGTAGCCTTTTACAGTAAAGGGAATTCCGAAGCCTCCATTCACTTGCCTGATTGTATTATCAGGGAAGCGTAACCAGCACTTGTTGGTAGTGGCGTTGAAGGTAATAGTAGCATCATCTTTACCTCTCACTTCCACAAACTGTACACCTACCCACATTTCGCCTTTGGGTACTAATACTGATAGCTTATGAGTGAAAGTTTGTGGGTTATCAGAAGGGAATAAATGAATGTAAATAGGTTCTTTGATAAGCGGAGTGAAGTTTTTGTGCTCCTTATCGGTTTGGTACACTACTACACGCAAGACTGCCATATAAAAGGTACTTTCCCTAATCTCAATACTGAACTCGGTAAGCTGAGTGTCGTTAGAAAGCAAAATGAAATCGCCTAATTCTGAGAGGACGCCACCGTGTTGCTGAAAATACTGTTTCATTTCGCCGTAAAGAGTAAAAGGGGTAGTTACTCCTTTACTTTTTACATAGCGTATTTTAGGTGTTTTCATTGTTAGTGTAGTAGTGGGAAGGTTAATTACTGCTTCGGTGAGTTGCACTTCTTTTTTGATATCACGATAAGCTAATACTTTATGTTGATAGCTCAAATGTGAAAAATAAATGCTATCAGTGGGCTTTGCCCCGAGCTTTTCGAGCGAAAAGTAACCATTTTCATCGCTAATAATACCTTTATTGGTACCTACTATGCCTATATTCACGTATTCAACAGACTCGTGATGCTTGTTTACCACCCTTTGTTGAGCAAAACAAGGGAGCGCAAAAAGTATCAGATGGAAAAAGAGGAAACGTTTTGCCATATTCTACTAAAATTTTATACCTATTGAAAAAGGGTGTATATTGTTAGGGCTATTTTCGAATAAGGGAGCTAAACTGTATTTAGCATAAATCGAAAACCATTTGTTGCCCACTTGAGCTGATAGTCCGTAGGTGAATTTATTTACTTTCAAACCATTGCGAAGAAATAGTTTTAAATGGTCGTCTCCCTCAGTGTATTTTATCTTTTGGTTTACATCGATGAGTGCGCCAAAGTAAGCGCCTCCTCCTATATGTATTTTTGACTTAAAATTCTTTTGTAATTCAATAGGCAAGATGAGGTAATTAACACGCAGTTTAGCTCGGTCTAAAGGCTTAGAAAAAGGTACTAATTTTGTGTCACCATTTTCTGAAATGAGATAATTATTACCTTTTATGTTTAGTCTATTGCTTTGCCATACTAAGCCGTAATTGAGGGAAAGTTGTTTCTTTTTATACAATTGAGAGGTAAAAGCAAGTCCTAATTCTGTATTTAAATAGGGGTTAAAGTAAGTTTTATCATTGGTTACAGACTGTAATCCGATAGCCAAATGAATAGCTACTGTAACTCCGTGTTTATTTTCATTATATTTATTGGGCAATGAATCTAACTGTTGAACAGTTTGTATATAGTTCTCTTTCGCCTCAGTAGATATAAGACTATCGAGCGTTGCGTTTTTTTGCAGGGTGTCTATACTGAGTTCAGTAGCCTTTTGCTGGATAAGAGCAGATAGGCGTAAGCCTTCTTTATAGGTTTTCTGTTTAGTGCTCAGTTCGCCTGCTTCCTTAATTTCTTTGAGCATTTTTGCACTTTGCTCTTTGGTAATCTTGCCCTCTTTTAGCAACTGCTGAACGGCGGCTTCTCTCTTGTAAAGAAGTAGTTTTTCGGTTGCTACTATAGAATCGATAGTATACTTAGATTGCAAGATTTCTTTTTCAAAAGGATTTTGAGCCAAAAGAGCTGATACTGAAAGGAAAGCAATAAGTGATAAAAGCTGTTTCATAGAAATGTCTTAATTTGTTCATTAACAATTGGTAAATTGAGGGCAAAGATAGAGAGAAATCAGTAAATTGACAAATTAGAAATTTTAAATACGAGTTGTTTAGGCAGTTTGATTAGCAAATTATTTGTACTTTTGTAGCCTTAAATCATTAGCTCATCGGTAAATTTAAAATGCTTACACTCATTCGTTTTATAAAGAATTGGACACTGCCTATTTCTATGGGCATAGGCGCTTTGGTATATCTCATATTTTACTACGTGCCTGCACTGGATACTCTCTCACAAAAACTTGCTCCTACGTTCGACACTATACTGCCTCTGTTTATGTTCCTGATACTGTACGTTACTTTCTGCAAGGTAAACTTTAAGAAGTTGTTGCCTGTACGATGGCACTTTTGGGCAAGTCTCTTCCAAATCGTTTTGGTAGCAGCGATTGTAGGGGTGATTCTTTATTTTCGGATTGGAGGCAAGGAGTTGATACTCTTGGAGAGCATTCTTGCTTGTGTGATAGCCCCTTGTGCCGCAGCTGCAGCGGTAGTAACCTTAAAACTTGGGGGCAATTTGGAACAGATGACCACCTACACTTTCCTCTCTAATCTGCTTTGCGCCCTACTGATTCCGATTTGTTTTCCGCTGATAGAACCTGCATCGGAGTTTACTTTTTGGACTGCTTTCTCACTCATAATGCAGAAAGTGTGTTTGGTGTTGGTTGTGCCTATGCTCTTAGCACTACTCACCAAGAGCGTGCCACAACTTCACCGCTTTCACCAGTGGTTGATACACATTCCTGACCTCTCTTTCTATCTTTGGGGTTGTTCACTGATGATTGTTACCGGTACGACTCTTAAAAATATTTTCCACGCACAATCGGGGATAGGTTTTTTATTGCTCATTGCTTTTTGGGGGTTACTATTATGCCTAATGCAATACGCTATTGGACGGTATATAGGTCGGTTTTTTGAAGCTTCGATTGAGGCAGGACAAGCCTTAGGACAAAAAAATACGGCTTTTGCCATTTGGATAGCTACCACTTACCTGCACCCTCTTTCCACCGTAGGTCCTGGCTGTTATATTTTGTGGCAGAACATTATTAACTCAATAGAAATTTGGAAAAGAGGAAAGTATAAGGCTTAACCCTTTGAAATAAGGTTAAGTAAACGTCTTATAAAAATGAAATTTCGTATATTTACCTATTAAAACCATATAGAGAATTTTATTGCTATCTACACCGAAGCTACACCGAACCCATAGTGGGTCTACAGTGGCTCTACAGTGGGTCTACAGTGGCTCTACACCGAACGATAAATAGTCTTAAACCGGAGAGCAGATGGGCACATTTGCTAAATCAGTAAATGTTTTATAATTTTGCAGTACTAATTAACAAAAGAACAAATTAACTAATAAACCTATGGCAAAAATAAAAGACAACTTAGCAATGCAAGGCATCTCGGGGAAACTCGGCAACCAAGTAGTATATCGCAGAGTAGGCGATAAGATTATTGTTGTTGCAAAACCCCGCCGAAAGCCTACTACTCACCCTACTCTCATCTCGCAAAATAACCGATTTAGGCTCGCTAGCACCTATGCCAAAAACGCTTTGCAAGACCCTGTTCTGAAAGACTTATATACAGCAGAAGTTAAACGATGTGGTGTTATCAACGCTTATAATATGGCAGTGTCCGACTATCTCAAAGCTCCTGAAATCAGACACATCGACGCTGAAGCCTATACAGGTACTCAAAAAGGAGAGCTTATAACCATTGAAGTAAGTGATAATTTTAAGGTTGTTCAGGTGAAAGTAACGATATTGCACGGTGAGAAAACCGTTGAAGAAGGCAATGCCGTACTTACCGCTGACATTTGGCAATACGCTACTACTGCCCTGAACCCTGCCCTTTCAGGTAGTAAGATAGTAGTTACAGCCCTCGATAGACCCAATAATAGAGTTACCAAAGAGATTGTTTTATAACATTTACTGATAAAATTCACTCGGATTTACCCCTAAATGCTGTTGTACAAAGCGAGAAAAATAGGCGGTAGACGAAAAGCCAAAAAGGTCGGTGAGCTCGGTGATAGAGTGTGTTTTTTGTTGCAACAGTTTTCGTATATGTATGGTAGTAAAGCGATTAATCCAAAAGAGGGCATTGCGCCCACTCACCTGTTTGCATACTTCCGATAGATGCTTAGGCGAGACAAAGAGCTTATCGGCATAATAGCCCACTTCGCGATGTTGCACATACTCTTCTTGTTCTAACAACACCATAAAACGCACTATAAGATCGTTGTCCTGAAAGGTTATTTTCTGCTTCCCAAACAGCGAGGTATGAATATCAAAATAATCTAAAATAAGCATTTGCACCGCACTGTGTAGTACTTCCTCTTGAAAAGCGTGAGTGGTATCGGTCAGTCGGTGTTTTATTTGCTGAAAATCGTATTGCAGTTGGGCAAACTGCTTTTCGGTGAGGGGCATAATAGGGTTAGCAAATAGTGCCAACGCCCCTCGTATGCCATAATTGCTACGCGGGGTACAGTATTCGGCATATTTAGGGGTGAGGTAGATACAAGTAGCTTGCAAGTAGGGTGAGGGCACAACTGCCTCTATAAACTGCTGATAAGGGATAATCATCGTTTGTCCGGCTTCGAGCGCAAAATTTTCTCCGTTATACTGAAAAACATAACTACCCGCCTCGCACAGCACGTGGGCTATACAATGTCGCAACTCCTCACTACCCAAGCGGTGAAGATTGTCTTCAATAATGATATTTTTGTTATCCATACTCATAATGCGACAAAGATAGAAAAATTTGTAAAAACTACCGACTTTTGTATAACAATCTGTTCAAAATACCGCCATACCTTTGCCTCGTCAAACAATAAAACAAATTAAAAATGAAAAACATCATTACAATTCTGTTGTTGAGCTTCTCTTTCATTACGTATGCTCAGCACAGTACGCAAGAAACAAAAGTATTACAGCTTTCCGAAAGCCTTTGGAAGGCAATGCAACAAGCAGATAAACAAACTCTTGTAGAAAATATTGCTCCTGAGGCAGTTTTTGTACATATGGGAGCAACTCTTGTTAGAGATAAAGAAATAGAGGTACTACAGCAAAAAGGTATTGTACTAAAAGAAGTGGCTACCGAAAATACTTCTGTACGTATCGTAGGTAAAACGGCTGTGCTTTTGCGCAAACTGCAACTTACTGCTATTGTAGGAGGTAATGAGGTGGTCAATCCGTTTGTAGTAACCGAAACTTACACTAAAAAAGGTAGCAAATGGCAGTTGCTTTCTCTCTCTTACACTAAAATTATTTACTAATTTATGAAAAAGACAATAACCCTTTTAACTCTTACTACTATTATGAACCTATCCGCACAACAAATGCAACCCGTGTAATACACCCGTAATGATGGTATTGGCATTGCCGCTAATGTCTATACACCTGCGGGTCACGACAAAAGCAAAAACACACGCTACTATAAAAAAATGGTTTGCTCATTTGGCTATAATGGATGTGCAAAAAGCTAAAACCGAATGGAAAGAACCTGTAAGTGAAAAAGAATATATTCAATTAATAAAATAAGAATTACAAATGAAAAACATTGAGTTAAACAACGGGGTACAAATGCCCCTATTGGGTTATGGTGTATACCAAGTAAACCCCGAAGAATGTGAGCGTTGCGTAAGCGATGCTATTGCGGTAGGCTACCGAATGATTGACACTGCCCAAATCTACAAAAATGAAGAGGGGGTAGGCAATGCCATTAAGAAAAGTGGTATCGACCGCAAAGAGTTCTTTATCGTTACCAAAGTGTGGATAAGCAATGCAGGCTATGAAAAGGCAAAAGCCTCTATCGAAACCTCTTTGCGCAAACTCCAAACTGATTATATCGATTTGCTACTCATTCACCAACCTTTTGGCGACTATTATGGCTCTTATCGCGCTATGGAAGAAGCCTACAAAGAGGGTAAAGTGCGCGCTATTGGGGTCAGCAACTTCTATGCCGATAGATACCTCGATTTGGCATACCACTGCGAGATAAAACCTGCTGTAAACCAAATGGAAACACACGTATTCTACCAACAGCAAGACCTCCAAGAGCTAATGAAGAAGTACGACACCAAACTAATGTCGTGGGGACCTTTTGCCGAAGGTAAAAACGATTTCTTTGCCAATCCTATTCTCAATGCTATTGGTGAAAAGTATCACAAAAGTGCTGCCCAAGTAGCCTTGCGCTACCTATTACAACGCGATATTATCTGTATTCCTAAGTCGGTGCGCAAAGAGCGTATGGAACAAAACCTTAATGTTTTTGACTTCCAACTCTCAGCAGAGGATATGGCAAAAATTCAAGCTCTTGATACCAAGCAACCGCTCTTCTCTTCTCGCCGAGATCCTGCTTTTGTAGAGATGATACTACAATATGGTAATTAGGTCGTAGCACGAATCGTAGCACGATAAGCAATAAAAAACTCCCCGTGTGAAGAATACCCCTAAGTGAGGAATAGCTCGAAACACTTAGGACATTAGTAAACAAATTATTAATCATAAATAAAAAAAGACAGATGACAGCAATGTACACAGCAGTGGCCACCGCAACAGGTGGTCGCAACAGAAAAGTAACTTCTGACAATGGCGTATTAAGCCTAGAAATACGTTCTCCTAAAGCCTTAGGCGGAGCTAACGACGATTATACCAATCCTGAGCAGATTTTTGCCGCTGGCTATGCTGCTTGTTTCGACAGCGCACTGAATTTGGTTATTAGACAAACTAAAATAACCACTGGTGAGACCGCTGTAACAGCACACGTATCTATTGGAAAGCTGAACAACGGCGGTTTTATTTTCGGCGTAACCTTACAAGTGAATATACCTAATGTGTCGCTTGAACAAGCTAAGGAACTTGTAGCAAAAGCCGACCAAGTTTGTCCGTATTCTAACTCTACTCGTGGGAATATAGAAGTAACCTTTGAAGTAAGTAATAATTAGGTCGTAGCACGACAAGCAATAAATAAAAATCCTTGTGTGGTATATACCATACAAGGATTTTTTAATAAAACATCTAACTTGCATCTATTTGCTAAATTCTACTTCAGCATTTAGTTTAGTTATCTTTTCTTGCAATTTAGTGATGTCTTTTTGCAATTTCTCAATACGGCGATTACTTTTGGCTAAATTCCTGTTAGCCCTACTAGCTTTGCGCAATGCCTTTTGAGCTTTGTTCGCTTTTTTAGCACTTGCCGAAGCCGAGTTGGCATCACTAAAAGCATCCGTACGATTGGTAGCTTCTTCATTAGCTTGTGTAGCCTCAGTTTGCAACGACTGATTATTGGTTTGCTCTTGAGTGAGTCTCATTTGCAATTCGTTGAGCTCGGTATTGAGTTTCAAGGCTTGTTGTTGTTTTTCCAAGCGTTTCATCTCTGGTGATTTAGCTGTACCACAGCTCACTAGCATAAAGGAAGCTAACACTCCCATTAAAAGTACTTTTTTCATCTTTTTTATATTTAAATTAATTCCGCAAAAGTAATACTTAATCGGCAAACATGCAAATCAAAAAATCATTTACACCTAATAAAACGCCTCTTTTTCAGCTGAAAAAGAGGCGTTTTGTTAATTCACTAATTGCCTAATCTACAAATTAGCTAATTTTCTTAATTTCCGCTACTAAGCGAGCAGCGTGTTCTTTCGCTTTTTGCTGTACTGCCAAAAGTGCCTCCTTAGGCATCACATTAGGTTCATAATGCATTGCATAAGAGACTACGGGGTCTAAAAACTCCATTTTGGTAAAGTTAGCCGTCTGACGGTGAGGATAAAAGAAATTAGAAATAGGACATTTTTGATAGGCTTCTTCAGGAGCTCCCGTAGTGAAAGAAAGCAATAGTTTTTTGCCTTCCAACTGATAAGCTGTATCATAAGCAAAACCAAAAGCAAAAACATCATCTACCCATTTTTTTAATAGAGCAGGAACTGAATACCAATTCAAAGGAAACTGCCATACAATCACGTCAGCCTTAACAAGTTTGACTTGCTCAGCAACTATATCAAACTGATAATTAGGATAAAGCGCTTGTAACTCACTTATCTCAACTTCAGGAAGCAGGCGTTTTACCTCTTCCAAAATAGCCTTATTGGCGTTGGACGTCTCCATAGCGGAGTGTCCGTTGATAATTAATACGTTCATATAGAATTATGATTTAAAACTTTAAGTCTGACAAAAGTACTAATTAATCGGCAAATGTGCAAATTTGAAAAATGGGGCAAGAAGATAATTATTAGGGTTTCTAGTTAAAAGCTGTTATCTCGCAAAACCTTACAAGTTGGTTGGTAGCTTTTTGCAAGTCACTCTTCCTTACTTTGGTTTTCTCAGTAAAAAGGTCGGTAGTTAGGTTAGTTGCTTGTTTATCAATACTCGCTTTCCAATTGCCTACAACTCTGCCTTCGTGCAGAATAACCGGTTTAAATATACCAAACTTATTATGTGCCTTTGCTTCGTGCTTTTTGTCGAGAGCTACCCAACGGCTTTTATAGCCTATCAGATACTCATCGTACGGCGGAAGCAAATGCATTGTTTTTGTGTAATCGGTAGCTTCAAAGTTATTGCGATACAGATACATTGGAGTACTTTCTACCGAAACTTCTTCTAATTCAGAGGCAATCCCCTCTATAGCTTTTTTACATTGCATTTTAGGCAATCCCGACCACCACGTGAAATCCTCTAACGAGGCAGGCGAATGACTCCTGAAATACTTCTGTGCCAGTCGTTTCAAAGCTTCATCAAGGATAATAACAGTTGTTGTAGGTACTCTTTTCGACAATAGAGCCCAAGTAGCTTCCTTGCCTTGCATTACCCCCGAACACAAAAGCCCTTCAATCTCAGCACGCAATAATAAAGGGTTGAGCAGTTTGTCATCAGGTAAAAGTCCCAAAGTTGTGAGTCTGTTAGCAATAGCTTTTTTAGACAATGACTTACCACCAACTAACAGTTCTCGTAGAGCGTGGGTTACCTCCTCAAAGTAATTTTGGGCAAACGCTGTACTGATACTCTTTTGCCAAGATTGCAAAGTACTCAGATTGCGTTCCTTGCATAAAGGAAGTAACCAGCCTATATCCGTTTTGCTCACCACTTGCACCGTACAACGCAAGAGATGAAGGCGCAAAAGTTCAGCCTTAGCAAAAGCCTCTTGGAGTTGAGCTAATTGCGGAGTACATTGCCGTATACCTATCGCTCAACGAAAATAGTTATAATCCTGTGCCTGCATAGCCCCTTGCCACACTACAATATCCTCAGGTTTTTCATATTGAGGAGAAAGCAATTGCTGGTGTAACAATCTCAGTGTAATAGCCTCTTGCCTACTTATTGTTCTCATCAACTCACCTGCTTATTAACTAATTGATTCATCTTGGAGAGTGTTTCCTCTATCATCGCCATACGCTTCTTTACTTTCTCTACTGAAGCATCTAACGTGTACCCCTCATCAAGGAGTTCTTTGATGAGGAGTATTTTTTGATATTCAGGTAATCATACCGGCGATTTTTCCCTTCCTCTTCCGTTAAACTGGTGATAATTCCTTTCTCTTCCCAATAGCGTATTTGTCGGGTAGGGATACCAGTGATTTGCGATACTTCCCCTATGCCCACTACCAATTTCCGCAGAAAATCAAAGTCTAACAAGAGTTCTTTTTGTACTTCTTTTGCCATAGATTGTAAATAAATTACGAAATAAGTTGCAAATATACAAATAAATACTTTACCTTTGTATTTTGTAAATAATCTACAATTAAAGAAGATAATTAACGATGAAAAACTTAAACAACAAGAATGCCGTGATTACCGGCGGAAGTGAAGGTATTGGCTTAGGAATAGCCAAAGCCTTTGCCCGTGAGGGCGCGAACCTATTGCTCATAGGTAAAGACTCTGAGAAACTACAAAGAGCCCAACAAGAGCTACTAAATGAGTTTGGCGTGCAAGTACACACCCTCTCTGCTGATTTATCAAAAACGGAGACAGTAACTGAGGTAGTGAAAGACATTGAGCGACTGCTGCCTACGGTAGATATTTTAGTAAACAACGCTGGTTTGGGCAAGTTCGTGCCTTTTGAGCAAGTGGACAATACCTTATACGATGCCCTCTTCAACCTCAATGTAAAAGCGCCTTATTTCCTTACCCAAGGTCTGTTACCTGCTTTCGTGAAAAGCAAGGGGAATGTTATTAATATCTCGTCGTGTTTTGCGCACCGAATGCTTCCTAACCGCGCAACTACCGCTTATTCAGCTACTAAAGGAGCTTTGGACTCTTTTACCAAGGCGTTGGCTTTTGAAGTGGGACATTTGGGCGTACGCGTAAATGCCATTGCCCCTGGGAATATTTCTACACCGCAATTCAACCGCAATTTGCAAGCTCTCACCCCCGAAAAACAAGCCGCTTTTGAGACTATGGTAAAGGAAGTTTACCCTTTACAACACATTGGCACGCCTGAAGATATAGCCGAGGCTTGTGTATTCTTAGCCAGCGACAATGCTTCGTGGATTACAGGCACTGTGCTTGCTGTAGATGGCGGACTCACTACAAATTAGTTGTGCACGACGCGCAGTGTGAACCACACAGGCAGAGGGAAAATTAGCGAATTTGGAAATTAGAAAATGAGGTACAGGCTACAAGAAAAGCACCAGCGGAGGGGGAGTAGAGAAACTTGGAAAGGCTCGGAGTTATCGGAGGAAAACGAAAAATATCAAAAGAAGGTTGAAGGGAATTTTGGAGAGAAAAGGCTGTTAGGAGGGTACGCTTAGCTTATAGAGAGCTTATAGGAAGCTTATACGAATCTTGGAAGATTGGTATAGAAAGGGTATATAAATAGCTAAGAATGAGGAGTTAAGAGAGGGGAGTAAGAAGTGATTTTGAGGATAATAAATCGAAAGTAAAGAGAAGTGAATACGTTGGTGTATTGAATGTCAATAGGAGAAAAGTGTTTTTTAATTATTGAAGAGAAAGTGATAAAAAGCGTTTTTTTTGCCCGAAAAGATAATAGAAAGAAGAACATTTGACGGGGTGAAAATTGAAGCAAATTAACAGATAGCTTTGCTATCAAGAATTCTGCGTGAGATTTCACTGAGGGCTAGAAAAGAACTAAATTTGTTAATTGATGAATTAGCAAATTAGTTGTATTTTTGCATAACCGTACTACATACATTTCTTATGAAATCGACAGAATAGTAGAACGGGAGTTGAAGAATTTAAGGATTACGTTATATGTGACTTTATAGCTAAATTATTAAATGGTATGTCTATCAACAAGGATAACTATTGTAATACACGATGGAGCTCACGGTGAGTATTTTGGTATGTATTTCTATCGATAGCTATGTGCTCAATAAGTTTGTTCCTTATCTTAAAGAAACTTCATATACCCTTTTACCCTCTGTTGAGAAGGCAAAAAATGATATGTATCAACTATTGAGTAAACAGTAAAGTAAATCAACCATAAAGGAGATATAAAAAGCGAACAACTAAAAAAATGGAGGCACACAATGGCAATAGACGGAGTAAAGATTATCGATAGCGATAGCGGTTATGATATTTATAACAATATCACAGAACGCTACAAAGACGGTGAAGATATTGAAAAAATCAGACAAGATTGGTTGAACGAGGAAGACAATTTCTGTATTGACGAATTATTTACGGAAATATACTGGACGGCATTCGCCTACTCGCTTTGGAAAATCGGGTACAAGGAAGATGAAGTCCGCCGGAAAGCATTGGAAATAATAGAAGGCGGAGCGAGTGCATTGTGGGACGAGATTCATACCCAAGCCCGACGACAAAGGCAGAAGGCTCTCGAGAAATTAAAATTACAACTCTCGTCGGGTAATCCGAAGCCGCTTCGCAAACCGACGATAAAAAAACCGAAAGAGCCATATTTCCAAAAAGGCGATGTATTAGCCGTTGCGATGAAAGAAGGGTATGGAATTTGTTTTATTTCGGCAGTGGACAGTTCGCCGAGAAAGGTAGAATATCATATCGCCTGTACAAGATATTTAAGCGATAAGTATCCTACAATGAACGATTTTCTGGAGAGTAAGATTGCCTGTGGGAAACATAATCAAGATTTCGCGTTAAGAACCGACTGCTGGTTTAATCATAAAGATTTGGGGGCAATACTACCCTATATTAAAAAGCTTGGTTCCGTTCGATTTAGACCATATCTTTTATGGGTGCTGGCACCTGCACACAACTTAGACGATATTTATAAGGAGATAGTACAAGACAAAAAATACTTCGGCGGCAAAATAAAAGAAGTATCCGAATTGGTCGAGATAGTGGTAGAGGATACCGAGGAGATGTGATAACAGAATAATTCAAGATAATTAAAATACGAGATAATAAACAAAACAGGCTGATAAAAGAAAAAGAACGTTGTATGCACTTTTTATTTTCCTTGTTTTGGTAGGCGTATGCTAGTGGAAGGTAGGAGAATAAAGAGGGATTATGAAATAAAAAAGATGGGCAATTGTTGTGAGTATGATTATTTTTTGTACCTTTGCACCGAATTACAGAAATGAACACTTGGGGTCGACCGGTTTTGACAGTAAGTGGCATTAAATAGTAAGCATACCGAGCTGTGAAATGAATGCTCGATAATCTCTATTTCAAAATTTTAAATGGCGAGAATAACTACGCTCTTGCTGCCTAATCTGAAGTTTAGTAAGATTGCTGGCTAAGTCCCTACAAGGTAGGGAAGCGAGATGTCTCTGAAAAGCCCTTGTTGACGGCGTTTCGTACAGAGGCACCATAAAAGTCAACATTGAACCTGCGGTACGCTTCTGCTAACGGTTCTTAAGCAAAGGAAGCTAAGCGCAAAATGGGCGGTGCTCGGTCAGTTTTGCGACGAAAATCAAACGAGGACTAAGTATGTAGAAAGCTTTTTGATGACTTATTTGGACGAGAGTTCGATTCTCTCCGACTCCACATTACAATCTCATTATAGAACGAGAACTAAATAGAAAAACACTTCTATTTAGTTCTCGTTTTTATTCATTTTAGAAGTCTTGTTCACTATATATTTGTTATATTTTTTCATTTATTTATCATTAAGTAGTAAAGTTATTGGCGTTTTCTTGTATTATCTTTATATTTGCGCCTTTAATAACAATAAAGATAATAATGAATACGCTCTTTACTATCGGCATTTTCCTTTGCTTTTTTCTTTCTGTATTGCTCTTTACCAAACGCCCTCAAGCCTTATCGGATAAGGTATTGGGGATATGGTTGGTGTGCATTGGTATTTATCTGCTGAATTACTACCTGCATTATTTAGGCTATTGGGAGAAATATCCTCATTTGGTAGGAGCGACGCACCCTTTTCCGCTTTTGTTTGCTCCTTTTGTATATTTGTACGTGTTGGTGTGTTCACGTGAAGACCAACATTTTCATTGGCGCGATAGCTTGCACTTTTTACCTTTTTTACTCACCTACGTTGTGATGTTTCCCTTTCTTTTTGGCTATTCGGCGACTGAAAAAGCAATGATAGACCAAGCTGATTACCATAGTCCCTATCAATGGTTATTTACAACTTCGTTTGTAGCTTTTGTGACCGTGAGTGTGGTGTATATTGTATTGGCTTATCAGAAAATCAATCAGTATGAGCGGGTAATAGGCGACAATTTTGGCTATAACGAAGGTATTAGTTTGCAATGGCTACGACTGTTGCTCATTGGGTTCGGGCTGATTTTCTCAGTGATGATAGTGGGATATATAGTGCAATTTCTCTTAGAAATAGAGATAGGAGTTAATATAGAACTTATTTTCTTAACACTCTTTGTCTTACTTATAGGGCTTATTGGCTTCTGGGGCATACGGCATCAGGGAAT
Source organism: Capnocytophaga ochracea DSM 7271 (assembly GCF_000023285.1). NCBI lineage: Bacteria > Pseudomonadati > Bacteroidota > Flavobacteriia > Flavobacteriales > Flavobacteriaceae > Capnocytophaga > Capnocytophaga ochracea. The sequence continues at coordinate 1,518,246 of NC_013162.1, forward strand.
TTTTAGTGTTGAAAAACAAAAGCCTTTTATAAAGAATTTAGTCTTGTCTGACAATTCTCATAGGTCAGACAATATTGAACCTTCTTCATTCTCCAAAACTCCTGAATACCGCAAATCTGGATTGAAAGCCGAGGACGCAACCAGCTTACACCAACAGCTACTCACACTAATGACTACCGAAAAACCTTATCTCGAACCTAAACTCTCCTTAGCTCAATTAGCTGAAATGTTAGGTGTACTTCCTAATCACCTTTCACAAATTATCAACCAATACGAAGAAAAGAATTTTTATGACTTTGTGAATAGCTATCGTGTCGAAGAGTTTATCACTTTGGCAAAGAAAGACATTGATAAGAATTTTAATCTTTTGGGGCTTGCCTATGAAGCGGGCTTTAACTCTAAGTCCTCTTTCAATCAAGTGTTTAAGAAGATAACAGGTAAAACACCGAGTGAATTTCTGAATTAGGTGCGAGAAGCATAGTTTAGCACGTCCAAACTCTCACGCTACCCCCTCTTTTCACTCCCTCTTACTTGTCCGCCCTGCACAATTCTTCCGGCGAATAAAATCTCTCTAACCTCTTGCCTCACTGCCATTCGTCATTCATCTCTCGTCTCTCGTCATTCGTAATTCGTCATTAAAAAAGCGTCCATTCCCTCACGCTTGGGCGATGCACCTTGTTTTTCACCATACCTTTGCACCCGAATTTTAAACGTATTACGCAATGAAAACCTTTTTGAGCATCGTTCTTTTTTTAGTGCTTCCGCTTGTAGCACACGCACAAGATATTACCCAAACACTTAGGGGTACTATTTACGACCAAAGCACTCACGAACCTCTCATCGGGGCTACCATAGTGGTGCAAAACTCTCAGCCAGTTATCGGTACAACTACCGATGAGGCGGGAAATTTTTCGATTACTAACCTCTCCTTAGGAAGGGTGAGTTTGGAAATTTCTTATATAGGCTATGAGAGCCGCGTAATTCCCGAAATACTCATTACTTCAGCCAAAGAAGTAGTGCTTAGTATTGCTCTGAAAGAAGCCGCCACTGAGCTTGAAGGTGTGGAAGTAGTAGCGGGTATCCGCAAGGAGAAAGCCCTCAATGCAATGGCTACCGTGAGTGCCCGCACCTTTTCGGTAGAGGAAACACAGCGTTATGCTGGCGGACTTAGTGACCCTGCGCGTTTGGCTTCTGCCTTTGCGGGGGTCTCTACCGGTAATTTGCAGGACAACTCTATTGTCGTGCGCGGTAATGCTCCGCAAGGCGTGCAATGGCGATTGGAAGGTGTGGAAATCCCTTCGCCTCAGCATTTTTCTGGGGGGAATGTCATCGGGGGCGGATTAGTGACGCTTTTTAGCAATCAGGTGATTGGCAATTCCGATTTTCTTACAGGGGCTTTTCCTGCCGAGTATGGCAATGCGCTCGCAGCTGTTTTTGATGTGAAAATGCGCACTGGCAATACTTCCCATTATGAGCATACGGCACAAGTGGGCGTATTAGGACTCGATTTTGCTTCCGAAGGTCCGCTTTCACGTGCCAAAGGTTCTTCTTATCTCTTCAACTATCGCTATTCTACTTTGGGATTACTCAGCGATTTGAAAATCAACAAAACCGGTCAGCGTATTAAGTACCAAGACCTTTCCTTTAAATTGAATTTCCTTACTGAAAAAGCAGGTACATTCTCTCTTTGGGGTATCGGAGGGATTGACAACACTCATAAAGATGCTTTAAAGGCTCCAACCGACTGGAAAACCGATATCGACCGCGTGAATAACAATTGGGATACTTACGTGGGTACAGTAGGGTTGCGCCACCAAATTACCGCTGGCGAGCGCAGTTTTGTAGAATCACACCTCGCTTTTTCGGGTACTGACGACCGTATTAGCACCGATTACCTTTCAGATGACGCTTCAGTATTCACCCCCGACAGCCGACTTAAAAAACAAAACGGCACACTCACTTTGGCGACCTCGCTCACTCATAAACTCTCTTCTTTGGCTACTTTAAAAGTAGGAATTTCATCTAAACAACTTTTCTACAAGTATAACCTCAGCGCTGCACAGGATTATGTGCCTTCCACTTATGCGCGCATCGTCAATTCAGCGGGTAGTACCAACCTTACTGAGGGCTATGCCCAACTCAAATACCAGCTATCACCTGCCCTTTTGGCGAATGTGGGATTGCGCACTCACTATTTTGGTTTGAATAAAGAACTTTCTCTTGAAAGTAGAGCGGGATTGGCTTGGAAACTTTCCGACAAACACAGTTTGAGTTTCGGTTATGGCAAACACTCTCAACCCGAAGATTTGAATGTGTATATGATAGAAGTAGGGGGTGTAGCTGTGAATAAGAATTTGAAGCTGAGCGATGCACATCATTTTGTGTTAGGCTATGACTGGATGCTTACCGATAAATTGCGTTTCAAAGCCGAAGCCTATTATCAATATCTGTGGAATATCGCAGGGGAAGAGGGTACCAGCTACTCGCTTATCAATTTGCGACGGGCGCTGTATCTCAACAAAGCACTCGTGAATAATACCAAAGGACGCAATTATGGTATCGACCTTACTTTGGAGCGCTTTTTGGGTGATAATTATTACTATCTCATTACGGGGTCTATCTTCAAATCCGAATATAAGGCGGGTGATAATGTGTGGCGTAATACGCGCTATAACAAAGGTTTTGTGCTGAATGCCCTCTTTGGTAAAGAGTTCTATTTTGCCAATAACCGTAAGGTGCTTGATGTGAATGCGCGTGTGAGTGTAATCGGAGGCGAGCGTTACAGTCCGATTTTGGAAAGCCAATCGTTAGCCCAAAAACGTGTGATATACGATGAAAGTCGGGCTTTTAGCGAGCAATTCCGCACTCTTACCTACGCCGACCTTACTGTGAATTACCGCATCAACCACCGCAAGAGCAGTAGTGTGTTCTCTTTCCAAATGAAGAATATACTCGGAGCGCCTATCTATATCGACCATAATTACAATTACCAAACCGGACAGATAGAGCTTAGCAAAGCTACTTTGGTGATTCCTAATATCAGTTATAAAATAGAATTTTAACTTCTTACCTCTTATCTCCTATCTAAATAAAATGAAAAAATATAATCACCCTATTTTGTTTTTCACCCTTTCCTTTGTGATTCCTTGGGTATTGTGGTTTGTGGTGGCTTATTGGAGTCACCAACCCAAAGCACCTAATGCTTTTTGGACAGGCTTTTTTGAATTGGCAGGCTTGTTAGCGCCTATGGGTGTGGCTACCTACCTCTTTACACGCAATAAGGAACTATTATCCGACCTTAAAGGACGTTTTGTAGGCAAAAATTTGCTCGCCAACCGCTATTTTTGGATTACCCTCTTGTTTTCACCCCTTTCCATTGTGGTGGCACAGCTACTTTCACTCGATTTAGGGCATAGTCTCAACCAGTTTTACATTTCAGGAGAGCCTAGTTTCAGTTCAGCACCTTTCAACGCTTGGTTTGTGCTCTGTTTGGCGCCAGTGGTCGAAGAATTGGCTTGGCATACTTATGGCACTGATGCCTTGCGCAGTAGGTGGACGCTTTTCACCTCATCGCTCATCTTTACCGTTTATTGGGGGTTGTGGCATTTGCCCTTGTTCTTTGTAAAAGACTACTACCAAAGCAACATACAAGCGGAAGGGTGGATTTATACGGCTAACTTTTTTGTGAGTCTGTTTTCATTTGTGTTTATCATCAACTGGTTGTATTACAAATCGGGGCGCAATGTGCTAGTAGCGATATTGTTCCATTTGGTAGCCAATGTTTCTAACGAAATCTTTGCCACCCATCCCGATAGCAAACTGATACAAACAGGCTTATTTGCCCTACTGATGGGCTATATATTAGTGAAAGAAAGACGATTGTTTTTTAGTAGGTAAAGCCTTCATCCCACCGAAAAAGCCAATCCTCAAAGGTAAGAATTTGTTGATATACAGCTAGCGTTCGGTGAATGTATCATTAGTGACCCTTGTAGAGCCACTGTAGAGCCACTGTAGACCCACTGTAGAGCCACTGTAGAGCCACTGTAGAGCCACTGAAGCCCCACTCTAAATTCGTTTAGTGTATAGTTAAAATATATCTATCTGTCATTCGTCATTCGTTATTTGTTATTTTATTTGGCGGTTAGAAAATAAAGAAGTACTTTTGTTAAACCAAATTGTATTCTGGCTATGAAGAAATCAAAATTAGGTGTCATTCATTTTCTTACCAAAGAAGAAGGTTTATTACACTGATAATCAATTTCTTTTAGTAGGGGCGATTGGCAAATCGCCTTTTTTCAGACAGGCTTTTAAAAGTCTTAAATCAATTTATTGAAACAGTATGAAATCATCAGAAAAAATATTATTAGCCGGAGCGACCGGTTATTTAGGTCAGTTTATATTAGCTGAACTCTTGAAAAAAGAATACTCTACCCGCATTGTGGTGCGTAATAAGTCGAAAATAGCACCCGCCTTACTTACCCACCCGCTATTAGAAGTAGTCGAGGCTGAGGTAACAAAACCCAATACTTTACTCGGTGTGTGCGAGGGGGTTACCCAAGTGATTTCCACTGTCGGAATTACTCGGCAGAAAGACAAACTCACCTACGAGCAAGTAGATTATGCGGCTAACAAGAACTTGCTTGATGAAGCACTGCGCTCAGGGGTACGTAAGTTTGTATATATTTCCGTATTAAACGGCGAAGCATTACGTTCTATTGCCATTGGGGCTGCCAAAGAGCATTTTGTAGATACCCTTAAAACCAGTGGAATGGACTACTGTATCGTGCGTCCATCGGCTTTTTACAGCGATATAGCTACCTTCTTTTCAATGGCAAAAGAAGGTAAAGTGCGTCTGTTTGGCAAAGGGCAATACGCTATGAATCCTATTCACGGCGAGGATTTAGCCGAGGTGTGTGTAGCGCAATTAGAGAGCTCCGAAAAGGAAGTGAATGTAGGAGGGGCTGAGGTGTTCACCCAGTATGAAATCGCTGCTTTGGCTTTCGAGGTGTTACATAAGCCTGTGAAGGTTGGTTTTTTGCCTGATTGGGTACGGAAGTCCGTTTTGAAAATAGGCAAATATCTCTTGCCTAAAAGTGCTTACGGCACTATAGAATTCGTTTTCACCGTAATGGCAATGGATTCGGTAGCGCCAATGAAGGTAGGAAAACATAGGTTGAAGGTATTTTTTGAGGAACTTCGAAATAAATATTTGCATTTGTAGTATAAAATTACTATTTTTGCAAAGTTATTCTCTACCTCTATGCATCATATTCGTAAAAGCAAATGGAAAACTATTACCACCGTAGGCTTCGCTTTATTTGCGATGTTCTTTGGGGCGGGTAATCTTATATTACCTCCGTTCATAGGTTTAAGAACGGAAGGGGAATGGGGTATGGCGTTGTTAGGCTTTTTTATCACCGCTATTTTAGCTCCTTTTTTAGGGGTGTTAATGGTGGCTAAAACGGGCACTCACTTCACTGATTTAGGGAAGAAAACGCACCCTTGGCTCATTAAAATCCTTACGTTATTAGTTATTTTATGCATAGGTCCTTTGGTAGCTATCCCACGCACCGCTGCTACTACTTTTGAAGTAGGCATACAACCCTTATTACCTGCTTTTCCTAAGGTGTGGTTCATCGTTTTATTCTTTGCCGTTGTAACCGCTTTATCTATATCGAAATCCAAGATTGTAAGCATTATAGGCAGGTTTCTCACTCCTTTTCTGCTGATAGTTTTAGTACTGCTTATTGTTTTAGGCGTATGCTTTCCCCCAGATAGTATTACCTCTACGGCATTTACCGCCACTGAAAGCTTTTCCTTAGGTTTCTTAGAAGGCTACCAAACAATGGATTTGTTGGCTTCGGTCATCTTTGCAGGTATTGTTATTGCAGCAGTAATAGATAGTGGCTATACCTCACGCAATGAGCGTGTTTCTGTTACTTTTGCAGCAGGAATGCTTTCTACGCTCTGTTTGTTGTTTATTTATGGAGGGCTTATTTACTTAGGCGCCACTACCGATTACCCCTTAACTGATAGCGTACAACGCACTGAACTTCTGTTACACATTTCTCATTCTGTTTTAGGAAAATGGGGTACTATCACTGTTGCCTTAGCTATTGGGTTTGCTTGTCTTACAACCGCTATTGCTCTTACATCGGCAGTGGGCTTGTTCTTTGAAGAAGTAACTCATCAACGCGTCCCGTACAAAGTAGGTGCTATAGTCTGTACGCTCATTTCAGTAGTATTATCAATTAACACGGTGGATAATATCATCAACTATGCGATTTATATTCTGCTATTTATATACCCCATAGTCTCTACTCTCATTATAACCGTTTTATTCTTCGACCGCTTTGTAAATAGCAAATTACCCTATATTTTAAGCATATTGGTCACTGCTATTATTTCCACTATTGATAGCTGTCAAACATTAGGACTACCCTTTGATAAGCTTTATGAAATTAAAAGCCTATTACCTTTGAGCGATTACGGTTTAGAATGGTTTTTACCTGCTTTGCTAACTTTTATTATTACAGCTTTCATGAAAGGCTTTAAGAAGAAATAATTAGTGTATTATTTGCGGTTTTGATATTTATTTGTACTTTTGCGCCGTCTCATAAGGGGTGCTGTAACAGGCTGAGATTATACCCATTGAACTTGAACGGATAATCCCGTTGAAGGAATGAAACTAAGCAATTGGAGCTTGTTTTTGCTTTTGGGTAGCATAAACAGGCTTTTTTATTTTATTAACACACCAAATAATAGCCTCTTTTATTTGTAAATATTTATTTTACAATGAAAAATGTACTTTTGTACACTGCTATTTGCCTTACTACATCGGCAATGGCACAACAGGCAATAGAGCCTGACTCTATCGTCCCTTCACCTAAGCCCATTCAGTTAGACGAAGTATTAGTATCGTCCGTGAGGGCTACCAAAAAACTTCCCGTAACGTTCTCCAATCTTTCTAAGGAGGAAATCAAGACCAAAAATTTCGGTCAACAATTGCCTTTGTTGTTAGGTCAGTTGCCTAACGTAGTGAGCTATTCCGAAGATGGTTCGGGCTTCGGTAGTAGCAATATGTTTGTACGTGGGAGCGATTTGTACCGTACTAATGTTACTATCAACGGCATACCGCTCAACGACTCCGAATCACAAGGGGTTTTCTGGTATAATCTCTCCGACTTTGCTTCTTCTGCCGAAAATATACAGTTGCAACGCGGGGTAGGTACTTCTTCCAATGGAGCAGGAGCTTTTGGTGCAAGCCTCAACGTCCTCACCGATGCTGTACAAGAGCAGGCATCAGGAGAACTCGCTAACTTCTACGGCAGTTATAATACTCACAAACACAGTCTTAAACTTTCCACCGGGAAACTCAACGACCGTTTTGAACTCAACGGACGCTTTTCTGTTATCAAGAGTGATGGATATCGCGACCGCGCTTCCTCCGACCTAAAATCGTACTTCTTACAAGGCGCTTATAGCCACGGGGGGACGCTCATCAAAGGATTGGTGTTTGGTGGCAAACAAAGTGTCTATCTCACTTATCTGGGAGTAGATAAAGAGACTTTACACAGTAATCGCCGTTATAATCCTGCGGGTGAGTACAAAGATACCGCTGGTAACAAACGTTTCTATGAAAACGAAACCGATAACTATCAGCAAGATCACGCGCAATTACACTGGACGCAACAGTGGAATACGGCGTGGCATACGCAACTTTCCTTCCACTACACCAAAGGTAAAGGCTATTGGGAGAACTATGAGAAGAAAAAATATTCTAAGGTAGGATTGCCCAAAGTGCTCGACGGAGCAGGCAAGGAGCAAAAAGCATACATCATTCACCAACAAGGATTAGACAACGATTTCTGGGGTACTACTTTTTCGGCAAACTATCAGAAAGATGGTGTGCAATTGCTCTTTGGAGGATTGCTCAATCGCTATGAAGGCTCGCATTACAAGGATTTGTTATGGGCAGAAAAAGCGCCTTTTGTGTATGGCAATCGTTATAGCTACGAAGGACTCAACACCAAAGAAGAAGTAGCGGGCTACGGCAAACTCACTTGGCAATTTGCCCCTAAATGGAGCCTGTTTGCCGATGTACAATGCCGTCACGTAGGGTATAAGGCAAATAAATACAAAGTAGACGAAAGCCTTAACAGTTTCAACCCTAAGACGGGTATTACTTTCTTCTTGAATGCACATAACGACCTTTACCTCTCTTATGCTCGTGCTACCAAAGAGCCTAACCGCTCCGATTACAAGAGTTATTACGAAGCACTACAAGACGACCCTAATGCTAAAAAACCGATAGCCGAGAAGCTCAACGATATAGAACTCGGTTGGCGACTCACCACCCCCAAAGTGCGTTTGAATCTCAATGGTTATTATATGGGCTATGAAGACCAATTAGTGCTTTCAGGTAAGCTCAATAGCACCGGTTATCCTATCCGTGAGAATGTAGGCAAGAGCTATCGTGCAGGAATTGAAGCCGATGCGATGGTGCAACTCTCAGAACGTTGGTTGTGGTCGCCTAATATAGCTTTTAGCAAAAATATAAACAGAGATTATAAGAGTCAAGATGCTGAGGTAGCCACTCGCACCATTAGCTGGGGCAATACCCGCATTTCGTATTCTCCTGATGTAGTGCTCAGTAATACGATTACTTTTATGCCTATTGATGGTTTTCAAATAGGTTTGATTTCTAAATATGTAGGTGCACAATATGTAGATAACACCGAGCGTGAGGAAGCAAAACTCGATGCTTATTTCGTGAATAACCTCAGTTTGCAATACGAGTGGAAACCTAAAAGCACTTTCAAATCGGTGTTGTTTTCGGTAATGGGTAATAATATTTTCAATACCAAATACACTCCTTACGGCGATAACGGCTACGGAATGTTGTATATTCCCGCTGCCGAAGCCAATTACTTAGCAGGCGTAACGCTCAGTTTTTAGGAGATAAAAGATAAAGTCTGCTATAGTTTTTGTTACTTTGTTTTGAAGTTTCCATTTCTTTTATTATCTTTGTCGCGAATAAAAAAACAAACCTTATATGAGAAAGTTTTTATTTTTAGCAATAATGTTAATGACATTGACATATTGTAAAAAAAATGTGGATTGTTCAACTCCTCCTCCTGATTTTATTTTACTTGTAAACAAAAACTCCGAACTCTATAAAGAGTTTATTAATCAAGAGGGGAAGATTGATAAGGCTAGCATTTTTTTCTACAAACAAGTTGGTAATGAAAAAAAACAATACGATATAGTATTCGATACTTTTAAACCAGAAAACAATAATGATTATTTGCAGATAATTATTAGTCTTTGGTTTGAGAATGATGTTTACACTGGAAAAACAGAAACCCTCTACCTTCAGAATGCTACCAAAACCTATAAAATAGAAGTAAATGGTTATATGAAAAGTGGTGAATGTGGAGAGTATGCAGTTACTAATGAAATCCGTGTAGACGGTGTAAAAGTAGAAAATCATTACTTAGCAAAATAACCTTAACCCTTTGGCAGGGTACTCCCTGCCAAAGGGTAATAAAATAATCAATATGAAAAGGATATTATTTTTATCATTATTTATTTGTTTATTGTCTTGTGGGAAGTCTTCAGAGATACAAGATGAATGTATGCTTCCACCTCCTAACTTTCAATTATTTATAGCTAAATCGGCTCCTGAATTTCAAGATTTCTTAAGCGACAAAGGAGATGCTGATAAAGAAAATGTGTATTTCTACCAAATAGTAAATAATACTGAAAAGAAATACCGCACTTTGCTACTTACTGATAATTCTAAAAATAAAGATTATGCTGAAGTAGTAACTGAGAGTGCAATATTTCTATATACAGGAAAGACAGAAACTCTTTACCTTAAAAATAAGGCTAAAACCTACAAAATAGAGTTTTTAGGATATATAGGTAAATGTGGATATGCTTACTTTCAAGAAATGTATATAGACGGTGTGAAAAACAACGATTTTATCTTAATAAAATAACCTTAGCCCTTTGGTAGAGTATTCTCTGCCAAAGGGTAAAAAAATAATTAATATGAAAAACTTCTTACTCTTTATTCTATTACTTTTTGCATTGCAAATAAGCGCTCAAGAAGCCTACACCAAAGGCGATGTATTTATTGATGTGCAAACATCAATAGGTAATGCAGGAGTTGGTTATGCTGGAGAAATACACTATGCTTTTGCTCCATTGTTTTCGGTGGGTGCTCAGTTCAATAGTCAAAGTTTTAACTTCAACGATAAGTACATTACTTCTTTTCTACCCGAACTCACTGCCGATTTTCACTTTGGCAAACGTGCTACTATCGATTGGTATGCAGGACTTTCAGGAGGCTATTTTATTTGGCAAAGCAATGACCCTTACGAAAATGCAGGCAACACTGGCTGTGTGATAACACCTCCTACTTATGATATTAGTCTTAGAAACAATCACGAAAATAATTTTATAGCTTGGAACGCTCACTTAGGCTTCCGTTACTTCATCTTCAAAAGCATAGGACTCAACGGTCAAGCGGCTTTAGGTAATGTACGTTGGTTTAAAGTGGGGGTAAGTGTGAAAATCTGAAAATTTTAAGACTTTTTATATATAGGGGTAGATATGCTTAGCTTATAGAAAGCTTATAGGAAGCTTGAACGAATCTTGGAAGATAGGTATACAAAGGCTATATAAAACATTGAATTTCATAATTTTATAAGTTTAAAATTTTTAAGGGAAAACTATATGATTTCTTAATTTTAGTAAAAATCTCTAAACTAAAAAATCGTTATTTAATTGTCTTCTATTTACAATTATTTACTATCTTTGCACTTCTAACAACAAAGATATCCTTATTGGTTATTTGTCATTTGTAATTAGTATTATGATTTTTTCTTTTCTTACAGACCTCGCTAAAAACAATAATAAAGAGTGGTTCGATGCTCATAAGGAGGCTTATGAATGTGCTAAATTAGAAGCTACATTGCTTTTCAATTATATTTATACTGGGCTTGCTGAGCACGACACCCTTGCGCCACTGAAAATATACCGCATCTATCGCGATTTGCGCTTTTCTAAAGACAAAACACCTTACAAGACGCACTTCGGTTGCTATATACAACGCAAACAACCGCACTACCGCGGTGGGTATTACGTGCATATTAGTCCGCAAGAGACGTTTATAGGGGGAGGTTTTTTCGACCCTAACAAAGAAGATTTATTGCGTATGCGTCAGGAAATTTCTCTCAATGCTGAGGATTTCCAAAAGGTGATGAATAGTGAGGGGATAAAGAAAGAGTTTGACGGGAAACTATGGGGTGACGAGGTGAAGACTGCCCCCAAAGGTTTTAAGAAAGACGACCCGATGATTGCCTATTTGCGCAAAAAGCAGTTTCTCTTAAAACACGACTATACACGACAAGAAGCCACAGCGAAGGACTTTGATAAGAAAGTAGTGCAGGGACTTTTGGCAATGCGTCCGTTTTTAGACTTTATGACAGAAGCTTTGACGACGGATTTGAATGGAGAAGCGCTTTTTGGGTAAAAGATAAAAGGTAAGGGGGAATAATGAAATTAACATTCAACAAAAAGTACTTTATATGGGCGTTGGCACTGTTGGGGGCAGAACTGCTTATTGCGACAGTGTTTAGCAGTATGGGATTTATCAGAGGTTATATAGGCGATGTACTGGTGGTGATATTGTTGTACTACTTAGTGCTTTCGTTCGTGAAAGTGAAGCACAAAGATAAACTCATCTGGGGTATATTTGCCTTTGCGGTAGCCGTAGAAGTGATGCAGTACTTGGGTGTGGCTACTTATTTGGGCTTCACGAGAGGGAGCTTGGGGTATATCCTCTTAGGCAATCACTTTTCGTGGGCAGATGTGGTGTGCTACGCCATTGGTTGTCTTATTTTGCAATTCACAAGTAAGAATAAATAAAATGAGGGTGAATGGTTATTTGCCCCTATATAATGTAACGCAAAGCAATTGTAAAATCGGGATAATATTATATTGAACTAAGGTTGTATTATTAAGATAAATGAAGAAAATATTAGTAACGGGGGGGGCAGGCTTTGTAGGTTCTAATCTTTGTGAAGCCCTTGCCAAAGACCCTAACAACGAGGTCTATTCGTTAGACAATTATTTTACCGGTAAGCGTGAAAATCACGTGGAAGGGGTGCAATATATCGAAGGAAGTACCGAACATATCTTCGAGCTTATCAGTTTTTCACCTGATATTATTTATCACTTAGGTGAATACTCACGGGTGGAACAGAGTTTTGAGGATATCGACAAGGTATTGTTATTTAACAAAATAGGTACGCTGAAAGTATTAGAGTTCTGCAGAAAACACGGGTCTAAACTTGTGTATGCGGGGAGTAGCACCAAGTTTGGTGACGGCGGTTTAGGGAAAGACCAAAGTCCGTATGCTTGGAGCAAATCGTCGAATACAGAGCTTATCAAGAACTACGGTATATGGTATGGGCTCAACTATGCTATTGTGTATTTCTACAATGTTTATGGCAAAGGAGAAGTTGGCACGGGAAAATATGCGACACTTATAGCACTCTTTATAGAGAAGAAGAAGAAAGGTGAGCCCCTAACAGTAGTAGCCCCAGGTACTCAACAGCGCAATTTTACGCATATAGATGATATAGTAGCGGGCTTACTCTTGGTAGGTGAAAAAGGTAAAGGCGACGGTTATGGTATCGGCAGTCCGGAGACTTATACAGTTTTAGAAATTGCTCAGCTCTTTGGGGGCGAGATACAAATGCTACCGGAGCGCAAAGGTAACCGTATGACTGCTGAAGTTATTACCCAAAAAACAGAAGCTTTGGGCTGGCAAGCGAAGAAGCATATTAAAGAATATATTGAACTATTGTCAATTGATAATTAATAATTAGCAAGCGGGAAATGAAAATAGCTATTACAGAGGCGAGTACCCTCGCAGCTGAGGCGCTCTCCCTTCACAATAATATTCCACAAGGGCGACTTTCTGACCGTGACCAAAAACTTATAGAACAACTCAGAGCTTCTAATTCTGCTTATGAGCCCTTAGACCCCACTGTTCTTTATGCCTTACATACCGCACGAAGAGCGGTTACACAAGCAGGCTGGCAAGGAGTCCGTTTTGGCATCAATATAGGGTCGTCGCGAGGAGCAACAATGTTGTTTGAAGAGCATTTTAGTCATTTTCTGAAAGAAGGCAGTTGCCAAACCTTAGCTTCGCCTACTACTACTTTAGGCAATATCAGCACTTGGGTAGCGCAGGATTTGAGCAATGAGGGTTTTGAGCTCTCACATTCTATTACTTGTTCTACCGCTTTACACGGTGTCGCCAATGCCATTGCGTGGCTGGAAAGTGGTATGGAAGACCGCTTCTTGGTAGGTGGTAGCGAGGCACCTCTTACCCCTTTTACTATTGCACAAGTGAAAGCTCTGAAAATATACAGTAGTCTGCCTTTGCCTTATCCTTGCAGGGCAATGGATATGAGCAAAAAACAAAGTACTATGGTGTTAGGGGAGGGGGCAGGTTGTTTCTGTTTAGAAAAAGGAGAACGACCTAACGCCTTAGCTTATATCGTAGGTATAGGTTTTGCTACTGAAAAGCTAACTCATAGTGTATCGCTCTCTAAAAACGGACAGTGCTTGCAAGATGCTATGCGTCGTGCTTTGACAAGCGCTGGGAACCCTAAGATAGATGCGATTGTAACCCATTGTACCGGTACTATCAAAGGTGACCAAGCTGAACTCAACGCTATAGAAGCTGTATTTGGCGAAGAAAAGCCTCTACTCACCAATAATAAATGGCAACACGGACATACCTATGGGGCGAGTGGAGCGCTCAACCTCGCAATGGCAATACGAATGTTACAGAATAACCGTTTTGAAAGAGTGCCTTACCTTAGTTACCCGGAATCTGTACCCGATAAATTCGAACATATATTAATTAATGCGGTAGGATTTGGCGGAAATGGAATAAGTGTGATAGTGAAAAAGTGAAAAAAGCAAAGTAAAAAGTAGTATATTTATAAAATGATAAATCTATGATAATAAGTAGGTTTGTACTTTTTAAAAGTAAAAAAGAAGAATATTTGTACGAAAAAGATTGTGTTTCAAAAAAAAAGTGTTACTTTTGCCGGCAGTAATTATTATCAAATTATAAAAAAAAGAAAATTATGTCAGACATTGCATCAAGAGTTAAAGCCATTATCGTTGATAAATTAGGCGTAGACGAAAATGAAGTAACCGCAGAAGCGAGCTTCACTAACGACTTAGGAGCTGATTCATTAGACACTGTTGAATTGATTATGGAGTTTGAAAAAGAATTTGATATTCAAATTCCAGATGACCAAGCTGAAAACATTGCAACTGTAGGTCAAGCAATCAAATATATTGAAGACGCTAAACAATAATTGGCTCATAGGCAGTAGGCTATCAACGTATATACTTGGTAGCTTACTGCTTAATGCTTTTTGCTCTAAACCTAAATGCTAAAAAGTTGAAACTAATATGGAGAAAAGACGTGTTGTAGTTACAGGTATAGGGGCTCTTACCCCTATAGGTAATACCGCCCAAGAGTTTTGGGAAGGACTCGTAGCCGGCAAGAGCGGTGCTGCGCCTATTACCCATTTCGATGCTTCAAAGTTTAAGACAAAGTTTGCTTGCGAAGTAAAGAACTTTAATGTCGAGGATTTTATAGACAAAAAAGAAGCACGTAAGCTCGATAAATTTGCTCAATATGCCTTAGTGGTTGCTGATGAAGCCGTAAAAGACGCTCATCTTGATATGGATACGCTTGATAAAGACCGCATAGGGGTAATTTGGGGCTCAGGTATTGGGGGGTTAGAAACTTTCCAAAATGAGGTAATCAACTTCAACGAAGGCGATGGTACGCCACGCTTTAATCCATTCTTTATACCTAAAATGATAGCTGATATCGCAGCAGGTGTGATTTCTATACGCTATGGTTTTAGGGGTCCTAACTTCACTACAGTCTCAGCGTGTGCCTCTGCAGCTAATGCTATGATAGATGCGCTAAACTACATTCGTTTTGGCTATGCTGATATGATGGTATCAGGTGGCTCGGAAGCAGCGGTTACTATTGCTGGAATCGGTGGTTTCAACGCCTTGCACGCTCTTTCTACTTTCAATGAAGACCCTGCCAAAGCTTCTCGTCCGTTTGATGCCAATCGCGATGGTTTTGTATTAGGCGAAGGAGCAGGAGCGGTAGTGCTTGAGGAGTACAATCACGCAGTGGCTCGTGGAGCTACTATCTACTGCGAATTAGCAGGAGGAGGTCTCTCTGCTGATGCTTACCATATGACGGCACCTCACCCTGAAGGGCTTGGTGCTAAAAACGTGATGATTAACTGTCTTAAAGACGCAGGAGTATCAGTGAACGAAGTAGATGCTATCAATATGCACGGTACCTCTACTCCATTAGGAGACATCGCTGAATCTAAGGCAGTATTAGATGTATTTGGTGAGCACGCTTACGATATCAATATTAACTCTACCAAGTCGATGACGGGGCACTTGCTAGGAGCTGCGGGAGCAATAGAAGCAGTAGCGTCTATCCTCGCTATCAAACACAGCATCGTTCCTCCTACCATCAACTTTGAACATCCCGATGAAAAAATAGATCAACGCCTGAACTTCACCTTCAACAAAGCGCAACATCGCGACGTGAAAGTAGCAATGAGCAACACCTTTGGTTTTGGTGGACACAATGCGTGCTTATTATTCAAAAAGATATAAACTATAAGTGTTCAGCTTAAAGAAAATATTAATTTTTCCCCGTCTTATTCCTAAGAAGAAAGACGGGATTTTTTATACTAAAATCAAAGAGCTTTTAGGATTCCCTCCTAAAAACTTATCGTATTACAGTGAGGCTTTTACACATCCTTCTTACCAATTCCAAAAAGCGACGCGTAAGAGCTATGAGCGCCTTGAATTTCTGGGTGATGCGATTCTTGGCGCTGTGATAGCCGACTATATTTTCACCAATGCTCCTGAACAAGATGAAGGCTATCTTACCAAAATGCGCTCTAAAATTGTAGAACGTCGCAATCTTAACCAGCTCGGTAAGGATATGAGGCTCTTGGACTTCTTGCGCACTAAACTTACTCCGAGACAATTAGGTAATAATATCACTGGTAACCTCTTCGAGGCACTTATAGGAGCAATTTATTTAGACAGAGGTTATAAGGCTTGTTTTAAGTTCATTGAGCGTGAGCTCATTTTGCCGTATATCAACATCAAGAATTTAGAAGGAAAGGTTATTAGCCATAAGAGTTTGCTGATAGAATGGTGTCAGAAACATAAGTTAGACTTTGCTTTTGAGGCTGAAGAAGATATAGAAGATTGCTCTGAGACTAAGTTTTTCGTTGCTAAAGTGCACGTACAAGGCTTTTCGGTAACTCGGGCGCGTTCTACGTCTAAGAAAAAGGCTGAAGAGATTGCTGCCAAACGCGCTTGCTATAAGATTCAGGGTAAACAACATCATAAATTAGATGTACAATGAAAATCCTTCTTCTCTCCGATACCCATTCGTATATAGACGATCGTATATTGCACTACGCCAGCGAGGCAGACGAAGTGTGGCATTGTGGCGATTTCGGTAACTTGGCAGTGATAGAGGCGTTGCAAGCCGTAAAACCTTTGCGTGGGGTTTATGGTAATATCGATGGCATAGAGATACGGCAGCAGTTCCCTGAAGTAAATCGGTTTGCTTGTGAGGGCGTGGAGGTACTGATGATACACATAGGCGGTTACCCTAATAAATACAGTCCGTTGGCAAAACAAGAAATCCTAACTTGCCCTCCTAAACTCTTCATTTCGGGGCATTCACATATTCTAAAAGTGCAATACGATAAACAGTTTCAGTTGTTACACCTCAACCCAGGAGCTGCTGGTCTCTATGGCTGGCAAACCGTGCGTACGATGCTTCGTTTTGAGATAGAAGCAGGAGAGATTAAGAATTTAGAGATTATAGAGTTAGCTCGTAGCACGACAGGTAATTAAGTTGCTAATATTATCACAACTAAAAGTAATACAAAATAGGCTGTCCCTTAACCGGACAGCCTATTTTGTTTTCTCTATTGTCTTTCATTACTAATTTTCACTGCTTTCCCTATTAGGGTAGTAGAAGTACAATCTGTAATTTTTACCATTACAAAATCGCCTATTTTATAATCTTCTTTGGGGAATACAACTACGGTATTCTGACTATTGCGTCCCATCCACTCTTTATCCGATTTTTTAGAGTTTCCCTCTATGAGCACTTCTACCGTTTTGCCTATTTGTGCTTGAGTGCGGTACAAGCTGTGTTTTTGTTGCAGGTCGATAATCTCAGCAAGACGGCGTTTCTTTACTTCTTCGGGTACATCATCTTCTATTTTGCGTGCTGCTAATGTACCAGGACGCTCCGAATAAGCAAACATAAACCCAAAATCATACTTTACATATTCCATTAGCGAAAGCGTATCTTGGTGGTCTTCTTCAGTTTCGGTGGGGAAACCAGCAATCATATCCTGCGAAATAGCACACTCAGGAATGCGTTCGCGTATGCTGTCTATCAGCGCAAAATATTCTTCGCGAGTATGGAGGCGGTTCATTGCTTTCAAGATGCGATTGCTACCGCTCTGTACGGGCAGGTGGATATACTTGCAGATGTTAGGGTGTTTTGCCATCGTATCAATCACATCAAGGGTCATATCCTGCGGATTGGAAGTAGAAAAGCGGATACGCATTTCAGGCTGAGCTATTGCCACCATATCGAGGAGTTTAGCGAAGTTGATAGCGGTGGCTTGTTGCATCTCACTTGCTTTGCTGAAATCCTTTTTGAGCCCGCCTCCATACCAAAGGTAACTATCCACATTCTGCCCCAGTAGGGTAACCTCTTTGAAACCACGCGCTTGGAGGTCGGCGATTTCGTTGAGGATAGAATAAGGGTCACGACTGCGTTCACGTCCGCGAGTGAAAGGTACAATGCAGAAAGTACACATATTGTCACAACCGCGCGTAATCGATACAAAAGCTGTTACACCGTTGCTATTGAGACGAATAGGTGCAATATCGGCATAGGTTTCGTCCTTAGAGAGAATCACATTTACCGCTTCACGACCTTCTTCCACTTCTTCAAGTAGGTTAGGTAAATCCTTATAAGCATCAGGACCTACCACCATATCCACTATTTTTTCTTCTTCGAGGAAGGCGTGTTTTACCCTTTCGGCCATACAGCCCAATACGCCCACTTTCATAGCGGGTTTCTTACGTTTGTACACATTGAATTGCTCCAAACGCTTGCGAATGGTCTGTTCTGCCTTTTCGCGCACTGAGCAGGTGTTGATAAGTACCAAATCGGCTTCATCAACAGTATCAGTGGTATTATATCCCGCTTTGGAGAGAATAGAAGCTACAATTTCACTGTCGGAGAAGTTCATTTGGCAACCGTAACTCTCGATATATAGTTTTTTGGAATTGTTATTATCAGCTTGTAAAACAAGGCTTTGCCCTTGCTTACTTTCGTCTATTTCTTTAGCCATAGAGGTTTGAGTTTCTGAATTGAGGGCGCAAAGATAAAGATAATTTGGCAATTAGCCAATTTGTCGGTGCGCCAATTCTACCATCAAGAGCAATTGGTGAAATAAAATTATTGTCAAAAAGTTTTGTGTATATCACTTTTTTGTTGTACCTTTGAGGCTTGAATAAAATTATTGTAGTTTTAGATATATGAAAACCATAGACAATTTTAATTTTGCGGGCAAGAAAGCCCTTATTCGCGTGGACTTTAATGTGCCATTGGACGAAAATTTTAAAGTAACTGATAACACTCGTATTGAGGCTGCGAAACCTACTATCGAAAAAATTCTCAAAGATGGAGGAACTGCAGTACTTATGAGCCACTTAGGTCGCCCTAAAGGGGAACGCAACGATAAGTATTCTTTGCGTCACATCGTAAGTGAAGTGGAAAAAGTATTAGGTAAAAAAGTGATTTTTGTAGATGATTGCGTAGGCGAAGTAGCCGAAAAAGCGGTAGCAGCTGCTCCTGCTGGTAGTGTGGTATTACTTGAAAACTTGCGTTTTCATAAGGAAGAAGAAAAAGGAGATGAAGCATTCTCTAAACAGCTTGCTAAACTCGGAGATATTTACGTGAACGATGCTTTTGGTACCGCTCACCGCGCTCACGCTTCGACTACTATTGTAGCGAAATTCTTCCCTAACCAGAAATGCTTTGGATACCTTCTTGCTAAAGAAATTGAAAGTATCGAAAAAGTGATGAAAACCGGCGAAAAACCTGTAACTGCTATCCTTGGTGGTTCTAAGGTTTCTTCTAAAATCACTATTATCGAAAATATCTTAGATAAAGTGAACCACCTTATCATAGGTGGGGGTATGGCTTATACTTTCATCAAAGCACAAGGCGGAAAAGTAGGTAGTTCTATCTGCGAAGACGATAAACTTGACCTTGCACTTGATATCCTTGCCAAAGCCAAAGCTAAAGGAGTAGAAGTACACTTGCCTATAGACGTAGTAGCTGCTGACGCTTTTGATAACAACGCCAAAACACAAGTAGTACCTGTAAATGCTATTCCCGATGGTTGGGAAGGATTGGACGCAGGACCTAAGACTCTTGAAAACATCAAATCGGTATTGCTTAAATCAAAAACTATTTTGTGGAATGGTCCTATCGGAGTATTTGAAATGCCTAACTTCGCTAAAGGTACCATTGCCGTAGGTGATTACGTGGCTGAAGCTACTAAAAAAGGTGCTTTCTCACTCGTAGGAGGTGGCGACTCAGTAGCTGCTGTAAAACAATTTGGTTTTGAGCATAAAGTAAGTTATGTTTCTACCGGTGGTGGAGCGATGCTTGAAAGCCTTGAAGGATTGGTACTTCCTGGTATTGCAGCTATTAACGAATAGTTAAAATATAGAAAAAGAAAAAGAGGTAACTAAAAATTAACTTAGTTGCCTCTTTTTTATATCTTCATTATTTCTTCCCTGTTACTTGGGTGATAAGGTTCATTTTCTTCTTCTTATTTTGCTGTTTTTGGTATTCATCGAACTGCATTAGCAAGTTGTTATTAGCACGGATGAGCGCATTGGTTTCTAATAAAATACTAAAATATAATTTAGTAGTTTTATGACTGGTTTCGGTAGTGCGAATACGGTCGATTTGTTTTTGTACCATCTTTGACACTTCGTTTTTCAACACCTTACAATCTTCGAAAATTACGTGTAACTTGTTATAGTCTGAACCTTTGAATATTTCAGCTTCTGCCTTAAACACATCTTCCATCTTATCGGAAATGTATTTTAAGTCACGTAGCTGATTAAATTTGAGGTTCTTGTGATTGTTGTTTACGTGTTCATAACTATTGAGTGTGATAGCGGTGAGACATTGTGCCATATCCTGCAAACAGTCCAAAATAAGGATATAAAACTTGCTGGACGCCACAGAACTTTCATTCAGCGATTTGATAAAGTAGTACACATTACCTTTCAGCTCATCGAGTTCTTTTTCGAGTTTTTTAGCATTCTTTTTGTTTTTGGTGAGTTTGCCTAAATCTTGAGTACCGAGATTCTTCACCACTTTGCTATAAAGCTGGTCGATGCGGAAAATCGTTTCGGATACATAGTTGGAGCTTTCTTTGATGACACCGCCAATGGTAGCCAAGTCGGCACGCTCAAAGCGTTTGCCTTGTGCTTTGGCTTTCTGTTTATTGCGGTAGATAATTGCGTTGCGAATGAGCACAAAGCCTACTACCATTATCATCACAATAAGCCCAATCACGCTTCCGTAATACAATATGCCTGCTACTAAAAATGCCCCGATAAAGGCAACAATAGCTGTTAAAAACCAACCGCCGATTACGTTCAGTACCCCTGCCACGCGATATACAGCACTATCGCGCCCCCAAGCTCTATCGGCAAGGGAAGAACCCATTGCCACCATAAAGGTTACATAAGTAGTAGAAAGAGGGAGCTTAAAGGAAGTACCAATGGCAATCAAACTACTGGATACCACGAGGTTAATAGCAGCACGCACAAGGTCGAAAGCAGGAAGGTCTTCTTCTTTTACATTAGGGTCAGGTTCAGGTTTTTCAAAACGGTGGTCTATTTTGTTGCTAATCGACTTTGGCATTATGAAGTTTACGGCATTGGCACAAATCACTGTAATACGCACCAAGAATCGCGATAAGAAGTTAGAAGAAAACTTCTCTTCACCTCCTTCGTTTTGACGAGATAGATTGACGCCTGTATCAATCACGTGACGTGCTTTTTTGGAAAACCAAAGAGTGAGAATCATCACAAAACCGGTGAAAAATAGCAATGCGGTAGGAGTAGAGATTTGCCCATCGGCTAAAGCACCCATTAACAAGCCGTCGTGAGCTACTCCTGAATTATGCCATATATCATACGACTGATAAGCCGCTACGGGTACCCCTATGAAGTTCACTAAGTCGTTACCCGCAAAAGCCATTGCCAAAGCAAAAGTACCGCTGAGGATAATTACCCTAAAAATATTTACTTTCATACGGATAAGCACTTGTGAGAGCACCGAATAGAAAATAAAACAGCCAATGAGTAGTGGCACTATATTCGTGTCTATCCACGCAATGGCTTCTTTAGGAATGAAAGCGACGTCTTTGAGACCTTTAAAGATAATGAAGTAGGAAAGCCCCGTAAGCGAGAGCCCGCCGAACACGCCTCCTACATATTTTACATTTTCTTGATATTTAAATGAGAATACTAATCGGGCTAAGTATTGTACTATCGTACCGACTGTAAAGGCGATGGCTACCGAGGTGAAAATACCGGTGATAATTTTGCCTGCTTCGCTTGTATTGATATAGTTGAAAGCGTTAAAAAGCGATTCGTCACTCATAAACGTTTTGATAGTGGCGACACACATCGCAGCGCCCAAGAGTTCGAATACGATAGAAACGGTTGTGGAAGTAGGTAGACCGATAGAGTTGAAGAGGTCGAAGAGGAGGATATCGGCAAGAATAACCGACATAAAGATAACCATTACCTCATCGAAATAGAAGAGCTGAGGGTTAAAGATGCCTTTACGTGCGATTTCCATCATTCCGCTAGAAAAGACGGCACCAATGGCTACCCCCACGCTGGCGACTATCATAATGGTGCGAATGGTGGCTACTTTGGAGCCTACGGCAGAGTTAAGAAAGTTAGCTGCATCGTTACTCACACCCACCACCAAATCGATAACGGCGAGCACCAAGAACACGAACAGCATAAAGATGTACACCTGTTCCATAACACTATATCAGTTTTATGGGGCAAAAGTACGAAACATTTTTTAATTAGCAAAATGGGGGTTAGGTTTTACTAATTGAGGGTTAGTAATTAGATTTTTTGGAGTATCGTAAGATATCAAAAGATAACGGAAGAGGTAATACAGGTAAAAGGTAAAAGATGAGAGGTAAAATGGGTATGGTTAGCTTATAGAGAGCTTATAGGAAGCTTATACGAATCTTGGACGATTGTTATAGAAAGGGTATATAAATAATTGATTCATAATATAATACAGCGATGTAAAAAATGGTAAAAAAGGGGTTTCGAGGCGAAAGAAAGAGGAATAGGTACTAGGCCTTAGGCCATAGGCACTAGGAGGGAGTGTGACGGAAAAGGGAAGAGATAATTAGAGAATTAGCAAATTAGAAAATTAGTAAATGGGGAAGTATGAGGTCTTAGGCAATAGGCAGTAGGGGAAAAACCTCTCCCTAGCCCTCTCAATGAGGGGGAATGTGGCGAGTCATTTATTCGGTAAGCCCCCGAACCCCCGAAGGGGGACAAGCTGGAAAAGGAGACAAACCTCCTCCTTTACACATACTCTGCTCTCGCGGTACACATACCCAGCTATTGCTGGCTATCTTCAAAAAAGGAATTGTAGCGACCAAAGGGGAGTTATCAGATGTTTGAGAGAGACTCGCAGGAGAGGGACAATAGAGACGCAAGGGGAGTTGTGGTGATGATCATATCGGACTAATGTTGATTAATGTGAGTTTGATAGTCTATTTTATTGCTAATTGTAAATTGTTTTGTATCTTTGTCCCATTAATGATTAACCATTTATAACTCATTATTAACTATTATGAAATATTTACTATTCAGTCTTTTAGCTTCCTTATGCACCATAGGAGTCAAGGCGCAAGAAAAACTTCCTAATGTTATCTTTATTTTGGCTGACGATTTAGGTTACGGCGATATAGAGCCTTACGGTCAGCAAATTATCAAAACACCCCAACTCAGCAAACTCGCTGATGAAGGAATGAAGTTTACTCAGTTTTATACAGGTACATCTGTGTGCGCGCCCTCTCGCGCTTCGTTTATTACAGGGCAAACTACGGGTGAAACGCACATACGCGGTAATGAAGAAGTGCGTGAGCCAGTAGATGGGCAAGCACCTTTACTTGCTAACGACCCATCGGTAGCACAACTTTTTAAGAAAGCAGGCTATAATACGGGTTGTTTTGGTAAATGGGGTTTAGGTATCGTTCCTTCCGAAGGGAATCCGCTAAAACAAGGGTTTGATACTTTTTTTGGTTATAACTCGCAGTTCCGCGCTCATCGTCGTTATCCTGCTTTCTTATGGCACGACAATGAAAAGGTGCTCATTCCCGAAAACGGAAATTATGAGCGCCAAGAGGTTTATGGCGAAGACCTCATACAAGAAAAAATATTGGATTATATAGGCAAACAAACAGCTGAAAAGCCTTTCTTTATGTGGCTTACTTATACACTTCCACACGCCGAATTGGTAGTGCCTCACGACAGTATTTACGCTTCGTACGAATATCTTCCCAAGAAACCTTATAAAGGGGTAGATTACGACAAGATTACTCCTAAACCTTTTGGCTGGGCAGGTTATATGTCGCAACCGCATACTTATGCCACTTATGCGGCTATGGTGAGTCGGTTAGACAAGTATTTGGGAGAAATACGCAAGCTCCTTAAAGTTAAAGGGCTTGATGAGGATACCATTATTATCTTTGCGAGCGACAATGGGGCACATCGCGAAGGTGGTGCTGACCCTAAGTTCTTCAACTCCTCAGCAGGATTGAGAGGTATTAAACGCGACTTGTACGAAGGCGGTATACGTACCCCTTACATTGTGTATTGGAAAGGCAAGATAAAGGCAGGTAGCGTAAGCGACCACATAGGGGCTTTTTGGGATATGATGCCTACCTTTGCTGAGATTACGCATCAGAAGTATGTACCCAATAGGCATCAGGTGTCGTTTTTACCTACGCTTTTAGGGAAGAAACAACAGCAACAGCATAAATACCTTTATTGGGAGTTTCACGAAATGGGAGGTAGACAAGCAGTGCGTTATAAAAACTGGAAAGGAGTACGCCTAAACGTGAATAAAGATAAAAAGGCTCCTATTGAGTTGTACGACCTTACTACTGACCCTGCTGAACAGCACAACCTCGCCGAGAAATATCCTAAGATAGTGAAGAAAATAGAGCGATTTATGGAACAAAGCCATACGCGCTCAGAGCTCTTTCCTTTTGATTGGGAGGCAAAGAAATAAAACTTACTAAGGAGGAAGAATGATAACTTAAAAGCCTTTACCTAAATACTGATTAGGTAAAGGCTTTTAAGTATGAGTATTATAGATCTTAAAAATGCTCTAAGAAGTAGGTTTAATGAGCTTTTTCATCTATTTTATTCTGCTTGGAGTCATAAGTAAAAGGCACTTTCCAAGTGATTAATAGTGCAGGAATAGTGCAAATCATTACCAATAAGAAGAAGTGTTGATATCCTAAATATTTACTGAGGAAACCACTAATCATACCAGGAACCATCACTCCTAAGTTCATCAGGCTATTGGCGAAAGCATAGTGAGCCATTTGGTATTTACCAGGAGCTATTTGTTGCATCATAAAGAGGGTAAGACCTACAAAACCGAAGCCATAACCAAAGTACTCACCTACAATTCCCAAAGCAATAGTAGGCAAGTGAGAGGGCAAGAAATAAGCAAAAAGTAGATACACTACAAATGGAATATTAAAAGCACACGCCAAAGTGAAAAGAGCTTTGCGCAACCCTACACGAGAGACAAAATAGCCAGCTGAAATAGAGCCTACAATAAAAGCAATAACTCCCGCAGTACCGTATACTAAGCCATATTCTTGTTCGATGAGCCCTAAGCCTCCTTTATCAGTTTTAGCAATGAGGAAAAGAGGAGCTATCTTCATTGCTAACCCTTCTGCAAAACGGTATAAGAAGATAAAAAACAAATAATAAAAAATATATTTCTTTCGGAAGAAAGCTACAAAAATACCCCATAGTTCTTTCATTTTTACATTAAAATCACCAGCTTGCTGAGGTTTAGTATCTTTTGGCAAAGCATAAAGGTGATATAGACCTACGAGACCTAAAATAGTAGCACAAATGCTAAGAATCAGTTGCCAAGAAGCAATTACACTCATTCCTTTTGCTTTTACGAGCCAACCTGCTAAGAAGATAAGACCACCATTGGCAAGCACTTTTGCTAAGTTGTAGAAAGCACCTTGCCAGCCAGAATATACACTTTGGGTAGCTGTGTCCAATTGTTCCATATACATTCCGTCACCTGCAATATCGTGAGTAGAACCGCTAAGGGCAATCACTCCTAATAAGGCTAAACACACAGTGAAAAAGTTGGGCAGAGGTAACGAAAAGACAATACAACCGAATAAAGCTGCTGATACTAATTCGGTAATGACAATATATTGTTTTTTAGTACCATAGAGCTCCATTATTACACTGATAATAGGTTTTAAAGACCAAGGTAAGATGAGTAAAGAAGTCCAAAAAGCGTTCTGGTCGTCAGGAATACCTAATCCTTTGAAGATAATAGGAAAAACTAATGAAAGCATCACAAAGGGAAGCCCCATAGCGAAATAGGTGGTAGGCACCCAAGTAATAGGATTTTTCTTTTTCATAATGGTTGTTTATATTACTTCATTTTAAAAATCAGACAAAAGTACAAAATAATTACAAATTGGCAAGTTAACAGATTAGCAAGTTTGAAAATACCCTAAATATACCAAAATAACTTATCAATTAAGTACTTTAAGTGCAGTTATTATTCTTTTGTTTTCTTAGCATTCATTGCTTTATAGAAGGCAGCGCGACTGAGAGGCTCATAGCTATCGGCTTCTCCTAACAAGCGTTGCTGGTCGTTAGACACTTTGCGAAAACTATAATTAGCGAGGTTGCCAGTACGCGTACAAACAGCGTGTACCTTAGTAACATACTCGGCAGTAGCCATCAAGAAGGGCATAGGTCCGAAAGGCTTTCCTTTATAGTCCATATCGAGTCCTGCTACGATTACACGTACCCCGCGATTGGCGAGCTCATTGCACACGTGTACTATCTCGTCGTCGAAAAACTGTGCTTCGTCTATACCCACCACATCGCAACCATCGGCAAGAAGCATAATGCTGGCGGCGGCTTCTACGGGTGTAGAAGGAATTTCATTGGCGTTGTGCGATACGATGTTGGTATCATCATAACGCGTGTCGAAACTGGGTTTAAAAATCTCTACCTTCTGTTTTGCAAATTGGGCACGACGTAATCGGCGAATCAGTTCTTCGGTTTTGCCTGAGAACATCGACCCGCATATTACTTCTATCCAGCCTGTCTTTTCGTTGTTATTTACAGTATTCTCTAAAAACATCACTTAAAAAGTATATAGTACTCCTACTCCTAATACTTGCTTGAATTGAGTGCGCGCGCCATAGTTGTACACTTCACCATTAGGTGCTTTGTAGGAATAAAACTTCACATCGTCGTCGTATTTGATATGCACCCCTATACGCGCTTGCACGTAACTATTTACCTTTAAGTTGAGATTAGTTTCCCAATCCACATCTATATTTCCGAAGTTTTTAAGGTAATCGCCATAGAAGTTGAAGGAAGTATTGAGTATCATATTCTCCATCACTTTCTTGTCCCAGCGACCGGACACTGAAAAACCCAGTTCGTTATGAGTACGCTTACCTTTCTTCAGAATAGTACCGTCAGGAGCACGCTGGGCTCTTTCTACCCCGAAAGCACCTTCATCGGCTAAACGTTGGTCGAGTACAGCAGTAGTTTTAAGCGTGATAGGCGAAAGGAAAATACTGAATTTTATCTTTGAAGGCGCATATTCAGTACCCAAACCAAAGGTGATATAAGCAGGGGCAAAGAATTTGGAGATAGGTTTTTCTACATCGGGATAGTTGTACCCGTTGCTGATTTGTGAAAGAAACTGATAGCGCGCCGTGTAATACCAAAACGACTGTGAGTCGCCTCGATAGCCAAACGATGAGATGAGTGAGAGTTTATCGTCGGTCTTGCGCACTTCGCGTCCTTTTTGAGCATTAATACCGTAGTTGATTTCTAATTCGTTGTCCCAAAAGAAAGTGCGTTCGGTATAACGGCGACGGAATTTGGCATTAAATATCCCCGAAATAGAACTTTCTCCTCCTGCACTCCAATTAGAAAAAGCTACCTCGCTCATATTAAGGCTCACTTGATTGAATTTGAACCATTTTTGTTGTGCTAATTTAAAACGGTTGAAAGTGAACTTTAACGCTTCGGTATCTTTCATTACCTTTACCGTATCGGACTTTACAGGGGCTTCGTACGTTCTTGCTTTGCGCACTTGCCCAAAAGCGGTAAAGGAGGTAAGAAACAGTAGAACAATGAGTTTTTTCATACAGAGAATCGTGCTAAATATTTCAGGGTGCAAAGGTAATGATAATTTGCTAATTTGGCAATTAGCAAATGAACTAATAAATGTAAAATGGAATGAATATAGCTGGTGAATGCTTGACAGACAAAGCGTAATGAAAATATAATAGTAGGGGAGAGGTATAGAATGAGAAGTAATTATCAGATTAGCAAATTGGAAGCTTGACAGATTGTCGAAAAAATCTTAATGTTTGTTAAATGTATGTATTTTCTTCAATTATTAAAAAGAAAAATACAACTTAGTATCTTACACTGTAAAAACAGTTAAAATATTATTATTCAGTTAAATAAAAGATTTATCATACTTGTCTCTTCACCGAAGCTTAACCGAAGGAAGAGCGAACCTAAGACGAAGGAAAGACGAACCTAAGACGAAGGAAAGGTGTTAGTTAGTTGAAGATCAATAGGAAGAAAGGGCTTTTAAAACTGTTGAGGAAAAAGTGTTAAAAACGTGAAAAGGTTGAAGAAAAAGCAGTTTTTGTTCTTTCACATATTGGCTTATTTTGTCAATCTGCTAAATCTCTAATTTTTAAAAACTCTTCTTTGAGCGTCTCTACTTTGCCGTGAGGAATAAAACTATCAGGAAGGGTGATGATTTTCAAAGGTATAGTATAACCGTGTTGGGTAGCAAATTCGGCTACGGCGCTGCCTAAACCGCCTGTGCTTCCTTCTTCTACTGTGATTACTTTTTTATAAGAACGGAAGATATGATGTAGCGTCGCCTCGTCCAAAGGTTTGAGAAAACGGGCATCGTAATGGGCATATTTTTCGGGTTCAGCAGTTTGAGTGAGCTGTTGTTGTACATTTTCGGCAATGGCGCCAATGGTGAGTACGGCTATCTCGCTACCTTCTTTTAGCTGTTCGCCTTTGCCTATAATTAGCTGTTGAAAAGGTTGTTGCCAATCGGTTTGTGTACAACGACCACGAGGATAACGAATGACAATGGGGTGCTCGAGCGATTGCTGAGCGGTATAGAGCAAATTGCGCAACTCGGTAGCATTACGGGGTGAAGCGATAATGAGGTTAGGAATAGGGCGCAAGAAAGCCATATCAAACACTCCGTGATGAGTGGCACCGTCTTCGCCTACGAGTCCTGCACGGTCTATACAGAATACTACGGGCAGGTTTTGGAGGGCTACATCGTGAATAAGCTGGTCGTAAGCGCGCTGTAAAAATGTGGAATATACGACACAGTACGGTATAAAACCTTGTGTAGCCCAACCGGCAGCAAAGGTAACCGCGTGTTGTTCGGCAATACCGACGTCCATTACCCTATCGGGGAATGCCTTTTGCATAGTTGTGAGTCCGCTACCACTACTCATCGCAGGGGTGATGACAACTATCTTGGGGTTCTGCTGGGCGAGTTCGGTGAGGGTTTGCCCTACTACGTCTTGATATTTAGCAGGGAGAGCAGAGTTTTCAGGCAGAGGGTTGCCTGTGATTTTATCGAATTGTGAGGGGGAATGGAAGAATACTTGTGAGGCTTCGGCTTTGGGGTATCCTTTACCTTTGGTGGTGACAACGTGTAAGAGGCGCACTCCACGGGCTTGCTTTTCGGCTTTGAGTGCCGTGATAAGCGCGGGGAGGTTGTGCCCGTCTACTACGCCTTTGTAGGTAATCCCCAAAGCACTAAAAAAAGCACTGTGGGTAGCGTGTTCGGTTTTCAGTTGGGCAAGGTAATGAGAGAACGCTCCTACGGTGGGGTCGATAGCCATTGCATTGTCGTTCAGTATAATGAGCATATTGGCATCGGTGGTGCCTGCATAGTTCAGAGCCTCGAAAGCCATACCACTCACAATAGAAGCATCGCCTATTACGGCTATATGTTGTCGCTTTTTATCGCCTGTCAAAGCTGATGCCATTGCCATACCCAAGACAGCAGAAAGAGAGGTAG
Source organism: Capnocytophaga ochracea DSM 7271 (assembly GCF_000023285.1). NCBI lineage: Bacteria > Pseudomonadati > Bacteroidota > Flavobacteriia > Flavobacteriales > Flavobacteriaceae > Capnocytophaga > Capnocytophaga ochracea. Next base: position 1,547,896 of record NC_013162.1, read on the forward strand.
ATGAGTGTCCCGTACCAAAAGCATCGTACTGACTTTCTGCACGTTTAGGAAAACCACTGATACCTCCTCGCTCGCGTATATGTGTAAAATCCTCGTTTCTACCGGTGAGGATTTTATGAGCATAACTCTGGTGCCCTACGTCCCATACTAGTATATCCTGAGGAGTATCGAACACATAGTGCAACGCAATAGTAAGCTCTACCACTCCGAGACTTGCACCTAAGTGCCCACCTCGTGTAGCAATAACCTCTATAATGCGGTTGCGGATTTGTTGCGCCAGAGCAGGAAGAGAGGTTATAAGAGTATTTTTTAGTTGTTGCATATTAAGCTTACGCTATATAAATTCAACAAAAAAGTTAAAAAGGATAAGGTTTATGCCTTAGAAATCAAACAAATCTATTCAAATCAAACAATTAGAAAAGAAGTGTAGCTTGTGTTTGAAACTTTGGCTAAGTTTGCGACGCACTCATTGGCTAATTTGTTAATTTTCAAATTTGCTAATTCTTTCCTTTATTTACCAATTTCACTACTAACATTATCAGAGCTCCCATTACTACAAAAGCTATTAAAGAAAAATACCAATAGGTGATGAATAAGCCTTTTAGTATCACGGCGAAAACCACTACAAAGAGGATAATTGTCGCTATTTCGTTGAGCATTCGCAGTTGTACCGAAGTAAGAGAGGCGCGACCCGCTTGGAGTCGTTTCATTATGCGCCAAGAATAGTAATGATATACAAACAAAAAGGCGATGAATAGCAGTTTGACGTGAAACCATCCTTGTTTAATAAGCGTCCACTCGCCATCGTCGTATAGCATATAGAGTCCGCTAAGAGTCATCAGCACCAGCGCCGGCACGGTAATGATGTTCCACAAGCGCTCTTCCATAAAGCTGAATTGTTTGTGGAGAATTGAGCGTTCGGGGTCATCTTTTTCCAAGGCTTCGGTGTGATAGATAAATAGTCGCACCATATAGAAAAGCCCTGCGAAGTAGCTCACTACAAAGATGATATGTATGCTTTTAGCAATAAGGTAATCGGTCATTAGAAATATTTTAAGCGTTTCAGATTACAAAGATAGAAATTAATCAGCTAAAATAAAAAAAGAAGTCGTCCGAAAAGTTTTAATCTTATCTTTCATCTCTTGTCTCTTCATTAATCCAAGAGGAGAGAGCTTGTACCCATAGGTCGGAGTCGTTGAGGCAGGGAATCATTTTAAAATTTTCACCACCATTTTTGCGGAAAGATTTACCTCCTACTATTTCTATTTCTTCGAGAGTTTCTACGCAATCGGCGACAAAGGCAGGAGCGATGACTGCTAATTTCTTTACACCATTTCGGGCAAGTTCTATAATTTTATCGGAAGTGAAAGGGGTAATCCACTTATCCTTCCCCAAACGCGATTGAAACGCTTGTGAGTATTTTCCTTTTTCTAATCCTAACTTTTCTGCCAATAAGCGAGTAGTCTCAAAACAATGACTGCGGTAGCAGTGTGTTCCTTCTTCGCTGTAAGGGTCGCAACAAGTTACACCTTCTACAATGTGTTTGTGTGCAGAGGTAGGTGTGGTTTTGTAGAGATGACGCTCGGGTACACCGTGATAAGAAAAGAGCAAATGGTCGAAAGGGGCTGTCCCTAAATGAGCGCGTACTACCTGCGCTAAAGCCTCGATATACTCGGGGCGATGGAAGAAAGCAGGAAACTTGGTGAGGCGCATATTAGGATAAGAGGCTTTGATGAGTTTTTCGGTGAGGACTTCAATGGTTTCGGTAGTAGCCATTGCGTATTGAGGATAAAGAGGAATGAGGAGTACCTCATCAACTCCTTTGCTGTGTAATTCTTTTAGTGCATTGGCGATATTTGGGTTGCCATAACGCATTGCTAATACTACGGGTACAGAGACTTTGCGCTGTACTTTTTCAGTAAGCCAACGACTAATGACAATGAGCGGAGAACCTTCGCTCCACCATATTTTTTGATAGGCTTTACTGGTTTTAGGTGGACGCGTATTGAGAATAACCCCGTGTACCAAAGCATAGCGCAATAGGTAAGGCAGGTCGATGACGCGTTCGTCCATTAAAAATTCTTTTAGATATCGTTTGACGTCTTTTATTGCAAAGGAATCGGGTGATCCTAAATTTACGAGTAATACTCCTTTGGGCATTTTTAGTTAAGTGAAAAGTTAAAAGTTAATCGCCTGTGCGGTTCGCATTTTTCATTTGTCTGAGAGCGCTTTCAGCGAGTTCTTCCTCTACGTCGGCTTCGGGTTTGTCTTTCTCCATCTTACCATCTTTGCGCTTTTGGGCACTTACGGAGAGAATACACCCTAAGGCTAAGCACGTCATCCATAGTGATGTACCCCCACTACTGATGAGAGGTAGGTTCTGCCCCGTTACGGGAAAGAGTTCTACTGCTACTCCCATATTAATGATTGCTTGCAAGAGTATTGGGAAACCTAAGCCTAATACTAATAACTGTCCGTAGAGGGTAGGTGCTTTTTGTGAGATGACTACAATGCGAATGAGCAATAGTATGTAAAGCACCATTATAACGATAGCTCCTAATGAGCCATATTCTTCGGTGATGATAGCATAAATAAAGTCGGAGGAACTTTGAGGGAGGAAGTTTTTCATTGTGCTTTTGCCTGCTCCTTGTCCCATTATACCTCCTTTGGCAATAGCCATTTTGGAACGCTCTATCTGATAGCCTTCTTTGTTGTCCTCACCTCCCATAAACGATTCGATACGACTCATCCAAGTATCTACCCTATTGGGGAAAGCTTCAGGGAAGGCTTTTACTACTAATAAGAAAAGTGCAAGGAAAACAATTGCAATGCCTATAGCTGAAAAGATATGTTTCATTGGGAAACGACCCAAGAAAGTGAGCATCAGCACTGAGCTGAGGATTAGCATTGCGGTAGATAGGTTAGAAAGAAGCACTAAGGCTGCAATCACTCCTACGGGCATCCACAGGGGTAAGATAGTTTCTTTGAAAGAGAGTTTTTTGCCGTAGTTTTTAGCTAAATAAGAAGCTACATAAGCCATCAGCATTACCATTGCAAAGGTGGAGGGCTGAAAAGAGAAACCCCCTACGCTGAGCCATCGGCTGGCGTTTGCCCCTTCGATGGTGCTTCCTGAAAGGTTTGCAAAGATGAGCAGGAGCACCGCTAAGATAAGCCCCAGTTTAGAAGCAGGACGAAAAAAACGATAAGGTGTACGATGTACGATATAAAGAGTGAGATAGCCAACCCCTACAAACACCAAGTGCTTGATGAGGTAGCCAAAAGGAGTACCCTTACCCACTACATACACTAAGTTGGTACTGGTGCTGTACACCGCCAAGAAGGAGAAGAGGGTAAAGACGAGTATTAGCGCCCAAAGGGTTTTATCGCCTTTGATATGTGAGGCTATCCATTCGCGCATTATTACAGTTTCTGAACGGCTGCTTTAAAGAGGTCTCCGCGTTCTTCGTAGTTTTTAAAGAGGTCGAAGCTGGCGCAAGCGGGGGATAATAGTACTGTATCGCCTTCTTGAGCAAAACTTTGTGCTAATTTCACGGCTTCGTCCATTGAGCGAGTTTCGACAAGCGTGTCTATTGTGTTGTAAAACGATTGAATAATAGGGGTATTATCGACTCCGAGGCATACAATAGCTCTTACTTTTTCGTGTACATAAGGTAAAAGAGAGTTATAGTCGTTGCCTTTGTCTTGTCCGCCAACTATCCACACGATAGGAGTTTTAATGGTGTCGAGAGCGTAGAATACTGAATTTACGTTAGTAGCTTTAGAGTCGTTTACGTAAGTAACGCCATCTACTACTTTCACCTCTTCGAGGCGGTGGGGAGCACCTTTAAAGCCTTTGAGACTTTCGCGCAATGAGTTGTTGCGGATATTTACCAAGCGAGCAGCTACACTTGCTGCCATTGTATTTTTAATGTTGTGCTTGCCACGAAGGCTAATTTCTTCAACGTCGATTTCAGTAGTTTGATTCTCTAACATAATGTATATTTTATTATCTTTTAAGAAAGCTCCTTGTGGGAGTTCTTTCTCTATAGAAAAAGGTATGAGTTTAGATTTTATAGTATGGGTGCTGAGCCACTGTGTAATTACCTCGTCGTCGGCATCATAGATAAGGTAATCATTTTCAGTTTGGTTCATCGCGATACGGAATTTAGAGTCGATATAGTTTTCGAACTTATAGTCGTACCTATCGAGATGGTCAGGAGTTATGTTAAGCAACACGGCGATATGGGGGGCGAAATGCTCTATGCCGTCTAACTGAAAACTACTGATTTCGAGTACATAATACGGTGGATTTTTGGTAGCTACTAATTCGGCGAAGCTATAACCTATGTTTCCGCCAAGTCCCACTTGCAATCCCGCTTCTTTGAAAATGTGATAAGTGAGCAAGGTGGTAGTGGTTTTACCATTACTACCTGTGATGCCTACAATGAGGCTATCGGTATATTGGCTTGCAAATTCTATTTCAGAAATCACAGCAATGCCTTTTTCGTGAGCTTTTTTGATGATAGGTGCTTTATCTGGGATACCTGGGCTTTTCATAATCACATCGGCTGAGAGAATTTTCTCTTCGGTGTGTGTGCCTTCTTCCCACTGAATGCCTTCTTTGTTAAGAGTTTCGCGGTAGTGAGGTTTTAGGGAACCTTTATCGGAAAGGAATACTTCCCAGCCTTTTTGTTTACCGAGAATGGCAGTTCCTACACCACTTTCACCACCTCCTAATATTACTAAACGTTTCATTGATAAAACCTCGTTTTGTTGAGGTGCTTATTATTTTTGGGCAAAGGTACAAAACAAATAGGAATTAGCAAGGGAGAAAGCGAAAAAAAATAAATAATGCCGACAATGCCAGAAATGCCAATAATGCCAATAATACCAGAAATGCCAATAATACCAGAAATGCCAATAATACCAGAAATGCCAATAATACTGATAATTAACTTTGCCAAAGGTGCGAGCCGCACAGGCAACCGTAGCACGGCAGGCAGTAAAAATTAGCAGATTAGCAAATTTGAAAATTAGCAAATGTGGAGGGTTGGGGAGTTCGGAAGGAAACGGAGAAGTTCGGAAGAGGGGAGGAAGAGTTTTTGATGAAAAAAGGGTGTAAGGAGGGTGGGGGTAGCTTATAGAGAGCTTATAGGAAGCTTATACGAATCTTGGACGATTGGTATAGAAAGGGTGTATAAATGATTGATTAATAATATAATACAGCGATATAAAAAATGCTAAAAACGGGGTTTCGAGGCGAAAGAAAAAGAATCCTCACCCCGTTCACATACTCTCCTATTCGGAGACTTCTCCAAAGGAGAGGGGGAATGTAGCGACAGAAAGGGGAATTAGCAAATTAGAAAATTTGGAGATTAGTGAATTTGTTGGAGGAGTTTAGAGGGAATGTGCTGCAAAAATAGGATTAGAAAATTTGGAGATTAGTTGGAGGGACTCAGAAAGACTTCTCTCTTTATTCACTTACTCGGCTACTACGGGTAACTCTCAGAGAGTATAGGTGAGTGATTTTCAACTTTGCCAAAGATCGTAGCACGACGGGCGAATAGAAATTTTGCCAAAGTGTAGGGCTCATTGGATAAGCATTGAACTATATAGATTGGATAGACATTAAACGAAGATGAATTTGAGATAAAATACATAATATAAATAAGGTGATAAAAGTTTTTGTGTAAAAACTTCCAATTATCTGTGTAAAGGAGGTGAAAAAAGAGTGAAAAAAGAGGGTGTTTTTTACCAAAATAGCGTCTTGGAAATGTTAAATTTTTGTATACAAAAAGTTAAAATATAGCTAAAAAATAGCGGACTAAAAGGGTGGATTGTTTTTCTTTTTCACAGTTGTATGTAATTAATAATGTTATAGTTGTGTAAGGTTTTTCCGTTGAAAGAGCAGGGTGGGGAAGGGGTAGACGAGCGACTTTTGTTTTAACATTCGCAATAAAAGAGTTTTGCTGTTTCGAGAAAAATATATACTTTTGTGCATTAAAGTATAGTGATACTATTGTTTCAAAATAGCATATATAGCATTATGAGAAAGTTTTTTCTAACAATTGTTTTTATAGTAATGACGGTCTTCGGGCTTTCGGCTCAAACACCGCTGAACTTAAACAACTTTAATGTTTCCACAACACCAGGGCAATGTGCCTCAGATGGGAAGATTAAGGTAACACTTCCTACTACTATGGGGCCTGTAGGTACCAAGTTGCAGGTAAAACTCGATGTACCTGGTGACCCGAGTGGTCGTACTTGGCCTATGGAAATAGGAGTGACGGGTAAAAATGAACACGAGTTTACTACGCTTAAAGCGGGTACGTACACTGTTACAATGGTGAATGTAGCTAATAACCAGAAATCTACTTTACCTAAAGTGGTAACGGTTACTTCTTCGTACGTACCACCAACTTTTAAAAGTTTTAAATCGGTACCGCCGTCTTGTACAGGGAATGGTAATGACGGTAGCGTGGTTTTCAGTATACAGAAAGGAGCTAAGGGACCTTTTAAAGTGCGCCTTACCAAAGGGGGTACTGAGCTGTATAATGCCACTCATAATGCTGTTGCGGGGCAAGACTTGGAAATCACTATTCAAGGGACTAATGCTAAACCAATTACTACAGGAAGTGGTTATGAGCTTACCGTAGAAGATACAATGAATGGTACTCCGAATTGTGGGGAAACCAATAAAACTACTTTTTCAGTAGCGGCTTCTTCATTGAATATTGACTGTATGGAGTTTGAACTCGACAATGAGAATTCAGGTATACGCGTAGGAGCTGATTGTAAGTTTAATTTTTCATTTCGTATAAAACGAAAAGACAATGTAGGTATACAACAAAGTTTAGAGAATGAAATTAAAGGGAAACCTGGCACCGCTGTTATAAAACGATATGACTCAGCAGGGCATTATATCAATAGTTATGATATTACCTCTTCTTATCAAACGAGTGCTCGCCCACAAAAATCTAGTGCTTATTCTTTTATTACCAATAATACAGTACAATTTCAAGAAGGAGATATTATTGAACTGACCATTAACTTAGGGAAAACACCTATAGTTAAGAAATTTAAACTTGATAAGGACTTAGTAGATGTTCTAAGAAACAAATTGAACCCTACGAATTCACAAGATCCCTTTATATATATGGATAGAGCAGGTTCGACAGCGATAGCAGCAGTGAACCGTTCAGACCTAAACGCTGACCCTGCTAATCCTTGCCCCAGTGGTTCTTCGGCTAAGTATCTGTACGTAGAGGCTAATTGGAAAAAAATAGAATTGCCTAACCCAGACAGTGCTTCTGATAAGATGTACTTTGGGTTCTATAACTGGCAGAACTTTACTCCAGCAGACTGGGTAAAAAATCCATCAGCAGCAGGAGCCAAAGGATTTTACTTTGAAATATACAAGTATATAGGTGCAGGCGACCCGAGTTGGAATGCTACTTATACACAGTCAGAAATAAGCGACTCTACTAAATGGCAACTTCTTATACCAGGGACTGACTATACTTGGATAAACAACAACGGTAGTTTGTATGCCGATTTAGCTTCACAAGCTAATGGCTACTATAAGGTGAAGTTTAAAACTAAGGGAGCGGGAATTACTCAGTGCTATGAGCCAGAGCGTATTGTAAATATGACTCCTCTGCCTAATAAGATAGATGAGCGTTTTGACGGGATAGAAATTAATAGAGGGATATTTAAAGGTACTGTATCTATACGTAAATGGGTAGCAGGAAACCAATTTAATTATCCTATCACTGTGACTGTTGATTATTTAGACGATGGGCACAGTGGTACTACTCGTACTTTTGACTTCCAAACCGCTTTACCTTTTGAACCACTACACAAAGTAACGTATACTTTCCCTATGGTGAGAGAGGTGAGAAACCCTGATACTGCTAATGAGACGTATCGTTTTGAGTTTGGAGACCTTCCACAAGGTAGATATAATATTACTATTAAAGACCGTTGTGGCAATGAAGCAACCAAAGAATTCAACTTAAATACTCCGATGCAGTATGACAAAGATGAGGTGAAAGTAGAACAAGGATGTGTGGGAGCGGCAAAGGTTTCGTATGAAATAGGAACAACTCCTGTAGGAACACTACGTTATGCACAATATACTTTATTAAAAAAGACTGCCACAGGCTATGACCAAGTAGTAGGAAGGAGCAATGACCATTCACACACCTTTAATAACTTATCAGCAGGAGAGTATCTGTTACAGTCTACTTATTTTTATTACGCACGTATAAAACAATTGTGGGATGTAGGGAAACCTTCACAGAGAGAACAGTACTTTACTGATCCAGCTAATAGTATGAATTTGTATAGTGTAATCCCTTCTCCTGACACTCATAAACCTTCTGACCCTGTGAATGATGGTACAGGAGCTTTTCACGTCAGTCGTGTGTACTTAACCGTGAGCCCTACTGGAGAACTCAAACGCGATGTGGTGGGTACTTCGTGTAGTGCGGCATCGGGGACAGGACTTATAGCGGTGAACGTTACAAATCCTGAGTATATCCGTTACCCATTACAATTCAGTATTAAGAATACCGTTACAGGAGTAGAAATTAAATCGCCAGTATTTGGAGCTACTTCTACTGCTACGGGGTACGTATTTAAGAATGTTCCCGACGGTACTTATGCTGTGACCACTTCTCACGCTTGTGGTGATTACCCTGATTCGGCTTTGGTAACGGCAAATAACTATACTTCGCCAGGGGTTACCTATGTGGCAAGAAGCACGAACCCTTGTAATGGTGATGTGGTAGACCTTACCTTTGGCGGTTCGGCGCAACTCTTCAATATAGATTGGTTCCGTATAGAAGCTAATGCCACTGAAACTTTCTTGGGTAGTGAACAAACTATTAGTGATACGGTAACACGCAATACCCAGTATGTGGTGCGTTACAGTTTGAAAGACCTCGGGTTGTGTACTACTAACTCGGGCAGTCATACTATTACTGTAAACTTCGCTCCTGACGCCATACCTCCTGTGATTACAGGTTGCCCATCGCAAAATATTGAAGTAACTGCGGTAGCTAACCAATGTTACGGAATAGCACACTGGGGAGTGGTAACGGCAACCGATAACTGCCGTATAGGTTCTTGGAGTCAGACTCACCAAAGTGGAGAGCGTTTCCCGATAGGAACGACCTCGGTAACCTATGTGTTTAAGGATACCTCAGGTAATGCAGCTACTTGTACCTTTAACGTGGTAGTAAAATCGCGCGCTGTAGATATGGAGGTTACCAATGATTTTGTAGATGGTACAGGGGCTCCTATCAACCGCGATTTATCACTTACTGAGAACTTCAACTATCGCATTACTTATAGAAATAAAGGAACCGCAGGGGTAGTATCGTCGACCTTGGAGGTTACTTTGCCTAATCATCCTAATATTACCATAGGAACTCCTGATGTTACAGGGGCTACCCTTACTATCTACAAGCCTACCTTTACTAAATCGGGTAATGTGATTACTTTTACACTGCCTAAGCAAACACTTACAGCAGGGGGTAATGTGCGTACCATACTCATTCCTCTTACTCTAAAAGGAGAGTGTTCAGTAATCGGTAAGCCTTGTATGAATGTGTTGCAAGCTACTTACTCTTTAACTTACTCAGGAGGAACGGCAGCTTGTACTATTCCTGAACAAACTAGCACAGGCTCTAAAACTATTGCAATATCTACGCAAGAGTGTTCACGTACTGAGATTGCTTGTGCGGGCACCAATACACGCCTTACTGCTATAGAAGGATTTGTAAGCTATAACTGGTATAAGAACGGTGTGCAACAACCTAATCCGCTAAATCATAACTATATAGAGGTAAGCGACCCTGCTACTTATAGAGTAGAAAAGATAGCAGTGTGTGGCAATGTTACTTACACAACCACTGAAGAGATAAAATTGACATTGAGCAATGACCTACCAGACCCTATCAAACCTCAAGCTAACGGAGGTGATGTGTGTGCGGGTAACAACTTATGGGTAAGTCACTTTATATTGTGTAATCAGCCTTCACGTAATATAGTGGTGAACTTCCGCGATAGCAATATAATGTGGCAAAAGCTAAAAGCAGGCTCTTCGCCATCAAGCTTGAACTGTCCGAACTTAGATGATAGCGCTTGGGAAGATGTACATAGCAACAATACTTTTGTTGCCAACGCACAAGGTCATTTCCGCTTGCGTGTGTCAGACAAGGGTAACAACTGTGAGAAATACTTCTATTTTGATGTATTTACCAATTCACTTTCAGGTGAAATAATAGACTTTGCCAATGTGACCAGCTATCAGCAAGGTTTCATTACTATACGTATGGCTACGGCAGGTCTTGCTTATAAATATGTGTTGAAAAACTCAGCAGGCAATGTAGTGAACCAAAACGGACAAGCTTTTGTGATTACTACTAATTCAGAATACCGAGTGCCTATAACCATAGCCCCTGATACTTATACTGTTGAGGTTACTTCAACCGCTTTGCCAAGCACTTGTAAGGCAACTTTTATACAAAAAATAGAAAAACAAACTACTCTTACAGCCAAAGTAACTCCTAAGGCTTGGAAGAACTGTAACTCACTTACTACCCGTTTTGAAGCCGATGGAGGTAAGAATCCTTATCAGTTTGCTATTTGGAGTATTGACGGCGTAGTACAAAACGGCTATACTGATTACTCCGATGTACCTACTTCAGCTTTCATAGCTACCATACCTGCAGGTAGTAGCTTTGTAGAGCGTGATATACATATAGACCAACCTGGTAGATATGTGTTCATTGCCAAAGATGCTAACTCAGCTTATGCTCTTACTGCCCCTGTGGATATTTATCCAGAAGGACTCTTAGGCTATACAATCAAAACTCGCGATATCTTGTGTGGTTTTGCTAATAATTCTGGACAGGTGTCTATTACTTATAATACACAGCAAAACGTGAAGTCTACTCTTTACAAGTTAGACGACACAGGAGCACGAGTACAAAATATGGGTACCAACTCTACAGGTTTCTTCAATAACTTGGAAGCTGGTAAGTATGAAGTAGAAATACAAATACAGTTATCTACTACCAACATATGTACTTATAGGAACCGCAATATTGTAATTAATGATGTAGAAAGCACTTTGCGTGCTTATGCAGGAGTGGCTGAGGATATCTCTTGTGATACTTCAAGTCCTACCAAAGAGTATATAGTGCATATTAACAATGTGTCGGGAGGTACTGGTACAGGTTATGAGTTTAGTACTAATAACGTATCGTTTACTACTGTGCCTATTTTGCGTGTAGGCTCTACAGCAAGTGTGGTATATGTACGCGATAGTAATAAATGTACTCTTGAAATACCTATTACCATAAAACCAATAGTACCTGCTACCGTAAGTGCTTCTACTGTTACTTATGACTGTGAGGGTAAAGGTACCTTTACGGTAACTACTAACCCAGCAGGTAACTACGAATACGACATTGTAAAAGATGATGGTACTCTCAGCGAAACACGTACTTCTAATGTCTTTACATTAGACCCAGGTATTTATAGTGTTTATGTGCGGTATACACCGAAGACAGCTACGGGCACAACTCCTAATGTGTTGTTTAAAGAAGACTTTGGCAAAGGTAAGAATACTTGCGACTCCGAGTCGGTATTTATTACTTGTAATGCCAATGGTACTACTTTGGGTGATAACCAGTATATGATTACACGCCAAGTACCTACCACAGGAACTTACTGGGTATCTACACCACCGTCAGACGCTTCGGGAGTAACCGATGGTCGCTATTTAGCAATCAACGGAAGTAGCCCTGATAATGACAATGGTATTGTTTACAAACGCACGATTAGAGATGTAGTAGCCGGTCAAGAAATGAGTGTATCAGTGAACTTGTTCAACTTATTACCTGTTACCTATATAGGTGGTACTAACCCTAACTTGGTAGTACGCTTGTACAATCCTGGTAACCCAGCACAATACGTTGAAAGGTCATTAGGTGAACTTCCTCGTACAGGAGCTTGGCTCAATAAGAAAGTAACCTTTGCAACTACTGATATAACTGCTAATGCTTATATATTTGAGATTAGAAATATAGCAGCTGCTTCTACTGTGGGTAGTGATTTAGCAGTGGACGATATTGTGATTACACAACCTACTAAGATATGCCAAGTGCGTGCTGAAGGTCTTTCAGTGAAGATTGACAATAACAAAGGCTTTAAGGCACGTGGTACTACCTACGATGAAAAATGTGGCAAGAATGACGGTTCTATCTTCTTGACAGTTGATAATCCACCTTCTACATTTGTAGTAGAATATCAAATAGCGGGTACTACTACTTGGACGAGTGTTACCCTTACACAGCTTAATCCTGCTCAAGGGGTGGCTACTCTCACAGGAATTCCAGCAGTAAATAATGGTACGTTATTGGTGCGGAAAGCTAATGAACACAGTTGCCAAGTAGCCTTTAACTATACTATTAACAAGCCTGTACCTTTAACAGTTACGGCTACAGTTACAGCTCCGGTGTCTTGCTTTAATACCTTTGCAACAGTACGCTTTACTGCCGAAGGAGGTGCAAGACCTTATAAAACATTCCGCTTTACTCCTATAACAGGTACTACACCATCAGGCTCACAAGCGGCTGTAAATAACGAAGCTGACTTTGACTTACAGGTAGGTACTTATGTAATTGAAGTAGAGGATAACAATGGTTGTACAATGACGGCTACTCTTGATGTGCCAGCGCCTAAGCCATTGCAAATAGAAGTAGTAGACTTAGAACCTTGCTTTAAAGGTGGTAATACAGGTCGTTTGCAAGTGAAGGTAATAAATGGCAATGGTAGCTATCAGTTTAGTAAAGACGGAGGTGCAACTTTTGAGTCCAGCGCTACGAACTTTATCATTTACGAAAACCTATCGGTTGGTCTTTATAACTTTGAAGTAAAAGATGGTGCCGACTGTCGTACAAGCACTTCTTATACTATAGACAACCCATTGCGTATGCAAGTAATCTCTAAAGCAGCTTTAACTTGTGTACCTAATAGCGAAGCTGAGTATGATATTACTTACTCTGGTGGTAAAGCTGGAGGTGCTCGTCAGTTCTTGTGGAGCAATTCACCTACTGCCAACTTTACAGTAGCAGCCCCAACAGGTATTGCTATTAGCCAGTCTGGTAATACTTATACTTTCAAAACTAAGATACCAGGTGATTACTACTTTAAGATACGTTATCAAATGACTAATGGTGACTACTGCGAAGTGATTTCACCTAAACAAGAAATCAAGAAAGATGCTCCTGCTTTTGTAGTTACGCCTACTGTTGAAGGTATTAACTGCGCAGGCGTTAATTCAGGTAAGATACTCTTCAACAATGCCAACATTTCAGGAGGAGTAGCTCCTTATACTATAGAGTTTAATAATGGTCTTACCACCGTTACACGTCCAGTAGGAGATATTACAGGATTGGCAAAAGGAATCTATACTCTTACAATTGTAGATGCTTCAAACTGTAAATCCGACCCATTAGGTCTTACTGTTACCGAAATACCTGCAATGGTAGTCTCTGTTACCCATACTGACCTTGAGTGCTCTACTACGGGTACTCAGAAAGCTCAGGCAAGTGCTTGGGTGAATAAAGGAGGTACTGCACCATTCACTGTTACTTTAAATAAGAACGGCGTGGTGAATGCTACTCGTACTAATGTAGCTACTGGTTCAAGAGAAACCTTTATGAACTTAGACATTGGTAACTACCAAATAGTGGTAGAAGATGCTAAGTCTTGTAAGTATACTTATGACTTTGTTGTAAAATCCGATGCTAATGGCTTGGACGCACGAGGTACAGCCACAATAGGTTGTGCTGCCAACTCCGGTGAAATAGCTATCTCAGTATACGATAAGTCAGGTGGAACTATCGGTGCTAACCAATACATCGCTGTATATCGTGAAGGCATTACTCCTCCTTATGGAGCCACTACCAGTGTACAAGAAACAGTGGCTAACCCTCTAGGAGGAAATGATACTTGGTTCCACGGTGGTGCTGTGGTACCTACCACCTTGTCCGATGGTAGTATTAAAATGGCTTCTACTTACACCTTTACAGGTGTTACACCAGGGGTAACCTATACCTTTATCGTGTACGATGCAAGTAGCAAGTGTACTTTTATCAAGGAAGCTAATATACCTGTACCTACACAATCGCATTTAGAAGCTACTATCACAGGTGTTGCTTCTACTACTTGTGCCGATGCCAATGACGGTAAGGTGTTTGTTCACTTGAAGAACTGGACAAATAATAATATTACCTATCAGGTATTCCGCTATACACCTACTTATCCGTCATTAGGAACTGCTGTAGCTAACGGAAGCTTTGCACTCACAGCAGCCCCAGCAGTAGGTCAAGATGTAGTAATAGAAAATGTTCCAGCAGGTAGATATTTTGTCCTCTTTACTGAGGGTGGTACTAACTGTACACAAGGTACTACCAACTTTACCATAGGCAAGTCAGCGTCTTTATTGACAATGACTGCTACGGTTACCCGTAAAGCAAACTGTCAAGCACCGCAACCACAAGGTCTCGGTAAAATAGTAGTAGATGCCGCAGGTGGTACAGCCCCTTATCAGTATTACTATCACAATACAACCATATCAGCAGCACCTACTGGTACTGCCTTAGATAATGCCCTCACTACTTCTACTGATAACGAATCAAAAGACGTAGAAGCAGGTGTTTGGAAAGTATTCGTCAGAGATACTTCTGGCTGTTTGAGAGAAAACACAGTTACCGTAACCGTCGATTCTCAACCTTCTGTTGCCTCAATTACTGTCGATGACGCTTGTAGCGATAATACCGATTATCCTATTAGAGTGAAATTTAACAGCATAGGTATTGGTCAACATCAATATAAGATAGACGGTATTGTGAATTGGCAAAACATAACAGTAGCTACTGAAACTGTTTTACCAATACGCTTAGCACCAAATCCAAATCCATACACCATCTCATTTAAAGATGCTAATGGTTGCGAAACTAGTACTACATTTAGAGTACACGAGATGATTAAGTTTGATGCAAGTCACTTACCATTGTTGCCTTGTGGTGCTACTAATACAGTAACTATCAATGTAACTAATATCACAGGTGGTTCAGGTACTTATAAGTTTAGTCTCTACCGTGTGATTAACAAAGGTACTGCCAACGAACGTGCTGTGCCAGTGGTTACAGGGGCTAATGTTACAGGTAATGCACACAGTGTAATAACCAATGGTGGTATAGGTAGCTATCTCATCAATATCTATGATGCAGCTACTTGGGGTACTCCTGCCGAATGTGCTAAGTCGTTAGACTTCGTAGTAAGACCTCCTGAAATACCTAGACTCGAAGTCCTTTCGGTTACTACACCTACTTGTTATGCCGAAACTGCTACCGTACGTATAAAAGCAAATCCTGTTGATGGTATTCCATATACCTTTACAATCACCGATAATGCAGGGGTAGCAGTACCAGGTGTAACTCAGGTTCTAAATGGTAATTACGTAACCTTTAATAACGTACCATCAGGTGCAGCTATCTTAGGTGGTGCTACCTACCGTATTACAGCTGTAAGTGCACAAGTTTGTTCATCAACCATTGAAGTAACGGTTACCTCTCCTGATGTAATCTCAACTACCAATGCCCTTAGCAAAAAAGAGTACACTTGTGATGCTGATACCGGTGAAGTTACTAATCCACAATTGCTTTTCGATTTGAATAATGTAACAGGTGGTACTGAGTCTTATACACGTATTGAATACCGAGAGCTTGCCTCAGGTACCTTGCTCTATCAACAGCAAGTAACTCTGGGAGTAACCTCTTATAGCTACACCTTACCAAGCTATTTAACTACCGCTAATAGTTATTATGCACAGGTGTACGATACCAATGGTTGTAGTGCAACTACTACCGCAGTGACTATTTCACCTACACTTATGATGAGCGGTCTTACCGCTACTCAGTTACAAGCGAAGACTTGTAATGTAGATGAAAACATCTCTGTAACCCTCAGCACTACCACCGTATACAGTGGCGAACCTATCGAGTACTCAGTGAGCAAAGTAGGTTGGGGTACTATTACCGTAATACCTCCAGTAACGCTTAACTCACTTACTTATACTCTCACCCTTACCGAACCTTACGCTTATGTGATAAGAGCTAAGAATATGATTACAGGTTGTGAGGTAAGTACCAACTATACCGTCCTCGATCCTAACACCTTGTTGTTAGAAGCTAAGAACCCACAAAGGGTAACTTGCTACGGCGGTACAGGTTCTATTACCTTAGAACTTACCGACACCCGTCTTTCTGATGGCGACCAAGTGGCTAACGGATTTAGCTATACAATCTATCCGTTGCCAGTAGGTACTCCTATTACAGGTAACTCTACAGGTGCTACCATAGCACACGCAGGCTTGCCAGCAAGCAAGTACAGGGTAGAAGCTATCTCGGCTATTTCAGGTTGTAAAGCCGAAACTACCTTCGAGATAGTACAAGCCGAAGCTCCTATAACTGCTTTTGCTAAGGAAACAGCCAGTGTAACTTGCGATAATAACCGTGGAGAAATACTTGTAACTGTATCAGGTGGTTGGGCTCCTTATACTGTCAATATCCAAGGTGGTGCTATTACAGGTCGGAAAACCATAGCTCTCAATGGCGATAGTGCCTTGTTCACAGGCTTAGTATCTACGGGTACTCCTGGTGGTGTAGTAACCTATACCGTTACTGTTACCGATGCGTGGGGTTGTTCAGTAGTTTCTGGTACTACACAAGTAGGCTTGAAAACTCCTGACCCAATTACTGCTACCGTTTCCGTAACTCGTGATGTTACCTGTCAAGGTGACCACGATGGTGAAATCTCTATCGACCCATCAAGTCTAAGTGGAGGTTCAGGTAGATATTATTATACTATTGTAGATTCTAACTTTAATAATGATACCCATACTGATCCAAAAGACACCACATTTAAGAACTTGCTCCCAGGTATGTACACCGTTGAAATTTGGGATACTTGGGGTTGTAACCTCATCGTTCGACAATTGGAAGTAAAAGAACCTAAGCCTATCGTAGTGAATGTAACCGATTCTAACTTGCTCGTATGTCACAAAGGTAACGACGCTTGGATAGAGTTCACCGTTGATGGCGGTCGCCCTAACTACGACATCGCTATAATGAAAGAAGGCTCTAACGTTCCTGCACATACCGATTATGCTACCTCGTCAGCAACCGTAATCCGCGCTTCTAACTTAACCGAAGGCAATTACGAGATTGTGGTAACCGATAGCGTAAGCAGTACAACCAACGGCTGTGTGATGTCGCCTACTTATAAGTTCAGTGTTTACTCAGCTCCTGACCTCGACCCAACTACCGAGCAAGGCTTCAGTTGTGATAATAACGAGTTCACAACTTGGATAGAAGTACGCTTCAAAGACGAAGTAGATTTCAATAAGATAACCTACAAACTCAACGGAGCTACAACACCACAAACCTTCTCGCGTAACAACGGTGTGAATGTCGGCTATATCGACCAGAACAGGTTTAATATGAGTATAGCAACACAAACCTTAGAAATCGTCTATACCGATGTCCATTCAGTTACCGGAGCTGTTAAGCAATGTACTCAAATGGCTACCAAATCAGTAACTGTGGTAGAGTATCGCCAGTTGAACAATATCGTGAAATCACCTACTACCGTTATCAATACACTACAAGTAGAAGGTGTAAACGGCGTGAAACCTTATCTTTATGAGTTCAATGGCGAAGACTACGATACCAATAACGTCTACGAATTGAGAATGAACGACCGTGAGTACACCGATCCAGTCAGCGGTAAGAAACTCAAAATAGTAGATGTAGTAGTACACGATGCAGCAGGCTGTACGTTCTCCAAAACGTTCTATGAAGAATACTTCGATGTATTCATACCGAACTTCTTTACTCCTGACGGCGATGGCAACTACGATACGTGGGCACCACGCAGGGTAGATAAGTATCCGTTCATTCGTACTACTATTTACGACCGCTACGGTCGTCGCCTCAAAACGCTTAGAGCAGGCGAAGAATGGGATGGTAAGTACGACGGTAGAGATATGCCAACAGGCGACTATTGGTATCTCGTAGAACTTAGCGACGAACACGATACTCGTACCTTCAACGGTAACTTCACACTATATCGTTAAGATTTGTTTGCTTCATAGGTTATACATTAATTAATATTTATTTTAAAAGGGCTATCCGCTAAGGGTAGCCCTTTTTCATTTCTTAAAAATTTTATTACTATCCCAACTGTAATGGTCATTGTATTTTCCTTCACTTTATTTATTACCTTTTGCCTTTTATTTTTATCTTATACATCCCCATTTGCTAATTTCCTCATTCTCTCATTTCGTCACTTCTGGTATTATTGGCTTATTTTGGTGTTATCAGTTTTATCCCCTATCTTATGCATCATAATTAACGTCAGTTACAATTTATTCATTACTGTTCCGTGAAATCTACGCGAGACTTCCAGGCTTGCTACCTATTTGTTTGATTATTTTAAGATTTGTAAGATTTCTGTAGCGTAAGCTACACTTTTTTCTTACACCAATCTCACATTAACTTAAAACACTATAAACTCAATTAATGTTCGATTATAATTTAATTAATCGTTATTGTAGAGCCACTGTAGAGCCACTGTAGAGCCACTGTAGAGCCACTGTAGAGCCACTGTAGAGCCACTGTAGAGCCACTATACTTTCGTGCACATCACATTTGTTAATTATCAATTGTCAATTATCAATTGTCAATTGAAATACTTTTACCTATTTGTTTGATTTTCTTTAAAGAAACCCTCGTGCGTTTAACCTATACTTCTCTTATTAAACAATAATTTTACTCTAATAAAATTCTTATAATATTACTTGATTGTCAGGTATTTAAATATATAATGTTACAAATAACACAAAATAGTAGATAATATTATCTCTAAAAGTTTGTTTTGTATTGTAAAAATACCTATTTTTGTAGCGAAATTTAATTAAATGTATTTAGCAATGAAAACTAGACTAATGATGTTAGCTTTAGCAGTGTTGACTTCAGCAACCCTGTTTAGCTGCAAAAAAGACGATAAAGAGGGAGACTCTAATATAGTATTAGGGAAGAGTGCTGTAACCCTTAACTTAGGAGGGCAAGAAACTATAAAAGTAACAGCCCCCGATGGTATCAAAAAACCCCAATCTGAAGATGTAAATGTGGCTATTGCTACTGTGGGTAGAGATATTTGGGTTACTATCCAAAGTAAACAGAAAGTAGGAGAGACCCGTGTAAAAATAGAAAGTAAAACCGGGAATATAGCCTATATCAATGTAACTGTAAAAGACAAAGAAACTAATGATAGAGGTTTAGTCGTTTTGGGTAAAACCGTATTTGTTGATAGAGACCAAGAAGTAGAAGTTACTAATTTGCTCAAAAAATACAACGATGTAATAGATAAAGTAAATATCAAATCTACTTCATCTGCTTTGGCACAAGTACGTAAAGATGGAAATAGATTTTTTGTAAAAGGAATAGGCGAGGGACTAACTGGTGAAGTATACTTTGAAGATACCGCAGGTGAGAACGACAAGAAGAAGGGATTCCCTAAAGGAAGTTTTATCGTACACGTACGAGCTCCTTTCCTTGCAATACAAAGCGGTGAAGTAGGAGTAGGGCAAACCAAACGTATTGATTTAATCAATATCTATAACAATGCCTTTACTTTCGAAGGTGTAAATAATGATATTGCCACTGTTGAGTATGCAAGAGAATTAAGTGCAGGAACAGAAATTCCAAATGGTAGCTTTACAGGTATAAAAGTAACAGGTAAAAAAGCAGGCTCTTTTGTGTTAAAGCTTATTAATAGCGATGGTGATAACGGTAAAGGGAATGAAATTAGCTTGACAATCAATGTTACTGCTGTTGATAATTCCGCTTATATAATAAAAGACGGCGTACTTACAGGAATAAAAGCAGGTGTAAATTTAAAAGGAGCTATAAAACTTCCTGAAAACGTTACAAAAGTAGCAGCTACAGTCTTTAAGAATCAACCTGAGCTTACCGAGATTGATTTTAATAATGTTACTGAGATAGAAGGTAAAATATTTAGTGCAAATGAAGATGATGTATTAGGTATTAACGTTAATCTTACTTCTATTACATTGCCTAAAGTAGTAAAAATAGGAGATTCCTCTTTTAGAAATGCTAAGAAATTAACAAGAGTAGAATTACCAGCTACTTTAACTCACTTAGGACAATATGCATTCAGTAATTGTACTGCGTTACAACACGTAGCTTTTAGAGGAACAGTTCCTCCAAAAGGATTAGGTGCTCTCCCTAAAACTATTGTAAAAGGCAAACGTGAGCCAGCTCCAGAAAAACCTACCGCTACAGATGCTTTTGATGCTGGTCAGATACAATTATATATACCTTTAGCAAGTAAGTCAGCTTATAAAAATGCTTTAGGAGAATCTCCTTTCCGTGCAGGAGGTATATACAACCCTAAAGATATTTCAGAATTTAAATAATAGACAAGATAGTTGGAGATGATATACTTTTTTAGTAGTCTTATTCATAAGAATTAAATATTTAAAATAATAATTATAAAAAAAACCGTTATAAGTTGCAATACTTATAACGGTTTTTTATGTGTAATCTTTCAAGCATTCCAATTCTGAAATCAATTGTCCGTCGTGCTACTACTTTCTGAGGCATAGTTTTGTTCTTTAGCCCAAATTCATCTCAAATTGTATTTGCTTAATTAAAGTGCCTGCCGTGCTACGGCCGGCCGGCTCAAATAAAAAGAGGCTTCTAACCCCTTAGAAGCCTCTTGAATTTAATAATAAAAAAGAAAACTTAAAAATAAAAATTATGAAAAAAACTTTTTGTTTACAATTACATTCTTGTTTTTATACACAACTTGTAGTTCGTTTATTTCTTTGTTGTTGGTTATGAAAAAGTCTCTTATCTTTTTTGATGGCACAAAGATACGTTAAAAAATGTAACTACCAAAAAATATTCAAAAAAATATGCAAAAAAATATAACTATTGTCGCTGAAATTCTTATTTTACTGTTAATAATTACACATTAAATCTTTAAAAACACTGCGTTTTATCTGTTAAAAAACCGTTTTTAACAGATAAAACGCAAAGAAAATGTTAAAATCCCGAGAATAACGCAAAGAATGTTAAAGTTTTATTTTTGTCCTTTTAAGACAATACTATCTTCTTTAAAACGCCCAAAATCCTTATAAAAAAGCTATTGTGTTACCCTTCCCTTTATTCATTTTAGAACAATAAAAGGATTCAGCTATCTTCTTAATGTTAAAATGAAGGTCTTAAATATTTGTTAATGTAAAAGGAATGTTAAAAGCAAAAACTACCTTATTTCTAAGAGATAGTATTTGTATAATAAACAAAAAAGATATAATACACTTTTATTATCCAGATACTTTTCGTACCTTTGCCCTCTCAAATTAAATCATTATGAGTATAACAACAAACAAAACCATTGGCGAAATCGTAGCCGACGATTTTCGCACTGCCGCTATATTTAAAAAACACGGTATTGATTTTTGCTGCAAAGGCGGTCGTACTATCGACGAAGCCTGTGAGAAAAAAGGAGTAGAGAAAAACGCGCTTATTAGCGAGTTAGAAGCACTCCCCAAAGGCAATGGTAACGAGGTCGATGTACGCGATTGGCCTCTCGACTTGCTTGCTAACTATATTGTGCGCATTCATCATCAATACGTGCACGACAAAACCCCTATGCTCTTGCAGTTTCTCGATAAGCTATGTCGTGTGCACGGCGAGCGTCACCCTGAGCTCTTTGAAATCAATCGTATTTTTAATGAGAGTGCTCGTGACCTCGAGTCGCATTTTAAAAAAGAAGAAGGAGTGCTTTTCCCTTTTATCGAAAGCCTCGTAAAAGCACAACAATCAGGGCAACCTCTTGGCGATATACCTTTCGGTACGGTAGAGAACCCTATTGCAATGATGATGCACGAACACAGTGCAGAAGGTGAGCGTTTCGAGGAAATAGTAAAGCTTACCAATAACTATACGCCTCCTGCCGACGCTTGTAATACTTACAAGGTAACGTATCAAATGTTGCAAGAGTTTGAAACCGATTTAAATCGTCATATCCACCTCGAAAACAATATCCTTTTCCCTAAAGCAATTGCTTTGGAAAAACAGCTTCGTCAAGCGTAGTTTATTATTAGGATTATCAATAAAAAAGAGTTCGGTAAGAATACCGAACTCTTTTTTATTTCAGTTTTAAGTATTTACCTGTGTAGCTCTTTTTGTTTTTAGCGATTTCTTCGGGCGTACCCGTTGCTATGAGATTACCTCCCTTAGCACCGCCTTCTAAGCCTAAATCTATCACGTAGTCAGCCGATTTTATCATCTCTACATTGTGCTCTATAATAATTACCGAATGCCCTTTTTCTATAAGAGCTTGTAGCGAGTCTAAGAGCTTTCGAATGTCGTGAAAGTGCAACCCCGTAGTAGGCTCATCGAAGATGAAAAGCACCTTTTCTTTACTGTCTGATTTCGATAGAAACGACGCTAATTTTATCCGTTGGGCTTCCCCACCCGATAGGGTAGAAGAGGATTGCCCCAGTGTTACATACCCCAAACCTACATCTTGCAAAGGTTTGAGTTTTTCGGCTATTTTGGTTTGTTTGTGCTTTTGGAAAAAGGCTACGGCATCATCAATAGTAGTGTTCAGCAGGTCATCTATGTTTTTGCCTTCGTACATCACTTCAAGCACTTCTTTTTTGAAGCGTTTGCCGCCACAAGCCTCACAAGTGAGGTGCACATCAGCCATAAATTGCATTTCTATGGTTACTTCACCCTCTCCTTTACATACTTCACAACGCCCCCCATCAACGTTGAACGAGAAGTGTTTGGATTGGAAATTGCGCATCTTTGCCAACTTCTGACTTGCAAAGAGGGCGCGAATATCGTCGTAAGTCTTAATATAGGTAATAGGATTTGAACGGGTAGATTTGCCAATAGGGTTTTGGTCTACAAACTCCACACTTTGCAAGTGCTTGTATTTGCCCTCTATTTTGGTAAACTGACCGATTTTCTCTCCGCCTAAGTCTAATTCTTTCTGAATAGCAGGATAGAGTAGCTTTTTCACCAAAGTCGATTTTCCACTACCCGATACCCCTGTAACTACCGTGAGCATATCCAAAGGAAAAGTAACATCTATATTTTTAAGGTTGTTCTCGCGACAGCCTACCAAAGTGATGTAGTGAGGCGAAGTGCGTCGCTTTTTGGGTACTTCAATTGTTAAGCGCCCACTGAGGTATTTCCCCGTAAGGGTGTTGGCTTTTAGAAGTTCGTTGTAAGTGCCTGTCGCTACTACTTCGCCACCGTGCGTACCGGCTTCAGGACCTATATCAATAATATGGTCGGCAGCTTTCATAATATCCTCGTCGTGCTCCACCACAATCACCGTATTGCCTAAGTCGCGCAGGGATTTTAGTACGCTTATCAGTCGTTCGGTATCGCGTGGGTGCAAACCGATACTGGGCTCATCGAGTATGTACATAGAGCCTACCAAACTACTGCCCAACGAGGTCGCTAAGTTAATGCGCTGGCTTTCCCCTCCTGAGAGCGTGTTCGATTTTCGGTTGAGCGTTAAGTAACCTAAGCCTACATCGGCAAGGAATTGCAAGCGGTTGTTAATTTCTAAAAGCAATCGTTTGGCTACCTCTTGCTCATAGTCGGTGAGCTTGAGTTCTTTGAAAAAGATTTGTAGTTCTTCAATAGGCAATTCTACCAAGTCCGAAATGCTTTTGCCTGCTATTTTTACGTAGTTAGCCTCTTTGCGCAAACGCTTGCCGTGGCATTCGTGACAACGCGTTTTTCCGCGATAGCGTGCCAAGAGCACTCGGTTTTGTATTTTGTAACTTTTGTCTTCTAACTCTTTGAAAAAATCGGTGAGTCCTGTGAAATACTTGTTACCGTCCCAAACCAATTGTTTCTGCTCATTGGTGAGCTCAAACCAAGGCTTGTGTATCGGGAAATCGAACTTATAGGCGTTATTCACCAATTGGTCACGAAACCAACTCATCGTCTCGCCACGCCAAGGATAGATAGCATTCTCGTAGACCGAAAGACCTGTGTTAGGTACGATAAGGTCTTCATCAAGTCCGATAGTATCACCATAACCATCGCATTTTGGGCAAGCCCCATAAGGGTTGTTAAAGCTGAACAAATGTACGTTAGGCTCTAAAAAAGTGATACCGTCCAACTCAAACCGATTGCTGAAATGCGTTTGTACCACCCCGTCCATTTCTTGAATATAGCACTCGCCTTTGCCTTCAAAAAAAGCCGTCTCTACCGCATCGGCAAGGCGGTGCTGAAAGTCTTCGTCGTGACGCACAATCACCCTATCTACTACCAATTGGAAATTGTCGAGATTCTTAGGTAAGTTGTCTTCCTCAATAAGGATAATTTCTTCTTTGTATAGAATGCGTGCATAGCCCTGTTGTAATAGGAGTTTGAGCACTTGCTCTACGGTGCGGTCTTTGGGGATACTCACAGGGGCTAAAAGCAACAATTTCGTACCTTTGGGATATCGCATTACTGCATCTACCACATCGGTAACCGTATGTTTTTTCACCTCTTGTCCCGAAATTGGCGAATACGTCTTCCCGATACGAGCAAAAAGCAGCTTCAAGTAGTCGTACACCTCGGTAGAAGTGCCCACAGTAGAACGTGGGTTCGAGGTATTTACTTTCTGTTGAATCGCAATCGCAGGGGCAATCCCTACGATATTGTCTACTTTGGGTTTGTCTAACTTACCCAAAAACTGACGCGCGTACGACGATAGGCTCTCCACATAACGGCGCTGTCCTTCGGCGTAAAGCGTGTCAAACGCCAATGATGATTTACCCGAGCCCGAAAGTCCTGTAATCACCACTAACTTATTACGAGGAATCCCTACAGTTATATTTTTAAGGTTGTGTAATTTAGCACCCTTTATAAGTATCTCTTTGGTTTTCATTTGTTTATTTTAGCAGTTTTATATGCGCTTCTAATTCTTCTATTTCTTTTAAATCTTCTAAGTCAGCTTGCTGAGCATCATATTGTTTCCGTTTCACTTCAAACTCGTCATACACTTTTCTCACTATTGTTTTCATTTGTTCGTTGCTCACTGAGCCATTGCCTTTTAGTACTTTTTTATCGTTGAATTCAATAATCCTATCGATGTTCTCACGCCAGAAATCCATAGTAATGTCTTGTCGGTTTTTAGCTCTTAATTCCGCCGATTCTAAGAATACCATTACAAACCGATTTAAGCTATCAATCTCATTATCAGTAAGGTAATTCTTAGCTATGTAAATATCCCCTTTCCTCACTATGTTTCCCTCCCACGAGGTAAGTGCCATATTGTTTTGCGAAGCATCAGCACGACTGACAATCAATTCAGCAGCCGTTTGACCTGTGATAGCGTATAGAATTTTATTTTGAGTTTGTGCATAAAACATCTGGGTCGCCTTATCGGTTTTATCATAATCGCTACTGAGCATAAATAAGTCTCTTATTTTTTGGTAGAAGCGTTTTTCCGAAGCTCTAATGTCGCGAATACGGGCGAGTAATTCGTCGAAATAATCAGGTCGCCCATCGGGGTTTTTCAGCCGTTCATCGTCCATCACAAATCCCTTCACCATAAATTCTTTCAAGTACTGGTTAGCCCATTGCCTGAACTGAACTCCTCGCTTACTACGCACCCTAAATCCAATAGCCAGAATCATATCCAAACTGTAAAAAGTAACTTCATAATTCTTCCCATCACAGGCAGTTGTTAAGTAATTCTTAATAACTGAATTTGGAGATAATTCATTATCCTTTAGTATATTAGATATGTGCATACTGATATTAGGAACAGAGGTGTCAAAAAGGTCAGCAAGCTGATTTTGGTTCAACCATACCGAGCCGTCTTTGGCAAAAAGAGAGATTTTCACCTTACCGTCGTCGGTCTTATAAATGATGATTTTTTGTTGTGTGTTCATTGTTTTATCTATCGAGGGGGCAAAGGTACAAAATAATTAACAAATAGGCTAATAGGAAAAATTCTTACTATAGCAAACATACAAAATTAAAAGTTAATATCATTTCTATATATAATTCTGATTTACAGTATCCTTTTGAAGAATGTCTTTGTAAAACCTAAGCAACTTGTTACTAAAATCCGTGAATTAAATGAATCCCTCCGCTAATGCGTTTCTTGTAGCTCGTGCCTCCGAGCTTCTTCAATTAATTTTCTGTTTCATTTGCTAATTTTATACCTCCTCGTGTGCTTTGTACGGTCTTTTTTTGAAGATAACCAGCGAGAGAAAGGTATTGTAAGGGGAATATTTATAATCAATAGGTTAATTCAACCCTTGATTGCTATTAGTAACATTCTAAACTCAATCAGTATTCACTTAGTATTCAGTTAATCTTTGGTTAGTCTTCATTGTAGACCCACTGTAGACCCACTGTAGACCCACTGTAGACCCACTGTAGAGCCATTGTAGAGCTACTGTAGACCCACTCTTCGTCCATCTATCCTATAAGCTTTGTATAATCCCCTCCCAAATTCACCATTCACCATTAATCATTAACCATTAATCATTAACCATTAATCATTAACCATTAATCATTAACCATTAACCATTAATCATTAGCTAATGTCTATGCGACCTCGCACTTTTGGCATATAAATTGCATATAATAAACTAAAAACAAACATATGAAACAGTACATTTTATTATTCTCATTGGTCTCTACAATGGCAATAGCACAAACCCAAACACCTTCAGTGCAAGTGGTGGGTGAAGGCATTGTATATGTTATCCCCGATGTCGTAAACATCTCTATCAGTATAGAAAGAGAAGGACTTGACCTTAAAAATTTGCGACAAAAAAACAGTGAAGAAGTAGCCAAGGTCTTGGAGACTTTGAGTAAAGAACTGCCAAAGGAAAACTTCCAAACCAGCTATGTTTCACTTTATAAAGACGATTATAACAAGATTAATAAATATCGCGTTTTACAAAATATTACTATTAAATTAGAAGATATTAGCAAATACGATAGTTTAATGAACGCTATTTTTGATGCAGGCGTAAACCGTATCAACAGTGTAAGTTTCGATGTGAAGAATAAAGAAAAGCATTTGCAAGACGCTCGTGTAGCTGCCATTGAAGATGCTCGTAAAAAAGCACTGCTCTATGCAGTAAGTTTAGACCAAAATATAGGCAAAGCCATTGCTGTTAAAGAACTCTCATCAAACTTTAACGATGTACAACCTACTTTCAGATCCAGTAAAGTGAGCTTAGGTAGTAGCGGAGCGGAAGCTAACGACGACACCTTAGCAATAGGCAAAATAGCGGTAGAAGCACAAATAAATGTAGCTTTTGAATTACTCAATAAATAGATATTTCTATGAATACACAAGAAATCATCGCTTATATATTAGTTGTTATAGCAGTAGGCTATCTCGTAAAAACACTTTTTTTTAAAAAGAAAAAGAAAAGTTGTGGAGGAGGAACTGATTGTAAGTGTGGATAAAAATAACGAGATTTTTCTCGGCATTGTAATATATTTTTAAATTGCGCAGCCCCCTTTTTGGGGGCTTTTTTTATCTTTTATTCTTTTGTTTTTATCTTTTTTCTATTTGTTATAGGCTATTTTTCTTTTTATTACTTTCTTAGAGCTTCTTTTTAGCCTTTGATTATGAATGTCTTAAAACTCATTAGACGATTTTAAACCTTTTATAGACGATTTTAAACCTCTATTTCTTCATCTATTTTGTACTTTTGAACCATCAAAACCATACGAAAACAAACGAACAAACAACCATTGTATGAAAAGAAATCTATTTTTATCAGTTCTGTTGTTCTTATTAGTGAGTTGGAGCTATGCGCAACAACGCACTATCCGTGGAACTGTCAGCGATGCTACTACCAAAGAGCCCCTAATGAGTGCTTCGGTAGTAATTAAAGGAACTAGTAAGGGTGTCAGTACCGATATGAGCGGTAAGTATACCATAGAGGTATCGGTAGGGCAAACCTTAGAAGTCTCATTTATGGGTTATGTAACTCAAAATGTAAAAGTAACCGCCAATACACCTTCACCTTTGAATATTGCTCTTGCCGAAGAGCAAAGAAAGTTAGACGAAGTAGTGGTCGTAGGTTATGGCGTTACTAAAGTACGTGATTTAGCAGGTGCTATTACCTCCATCAAAACCAATGATGTAAAAGCAGGGGTGGTAGCCGATATGTCACAGATGTTAAAAGGTCGTGCCTCAGGAGTACAAGTGCGCCAAAACTCACTCGAGCCTGGTGGTAATGTATCTATCCGTGTACGTGGTGCTTCTTCAGTAAGTGCCGATAACGAACCACTCTACGTAATCGATGGATTCCAAACAGATAATATGTCGCAAATCAGTATAGACGACATCGAATCAATCGAAATCTTAAAAGATGCCTCTACTACTGCTATTTACGGAGCTCGTGGTGCTAATGGGGTTATCCTTATTACTACTAAAAAAGGTAAAGAAGGTAGCTTTAATGTAGAGTATTCTAACCAAACTTCTTATAAGAATATGTATAATCCTTGGGATTTGCTCGATGCTGGAGAAACCATAGCACTTACCCGTCGCTTATATGAACAAACCCAAGACGCCGCTTATGGCAAATGGACAGCTCAACAAGCTACCTATCGCGGTAAAGGTACCGATTGGCTCAAAGAAACCACTCACGATGCCTTTACTGTATTGCATCAACTTTCTGTATCAGGTGGTACTGACCGCTTATCCGCTTTTATGTCAGGTAACTACCTTACCGAACCTGGTATTCTGCTCAATACCGATTATAATCGTTATGGAGGACGCATCAATTTGCAGTACAAGATAAGTCCGAAAGTAAGAGCGGGGGCTAATATGAGTTTTTCCAAATCTAAAAAGAAATTCTTAGATATGGGTACAGTCTCTTCTGATAAAAATATTATGTATCGTATCTTTAATTTGGAACCTTGGAAAAATAAAGAAGGTTTCGATGTGTTTGGAACTAAAGACCGTCGTCCTGCTGTGTTCGAAGAAATGAGCGGAGCACAACTCTATCGCCATTTTAATACAATGTATGCAACCGCCTATGCCGATATAGATTTGTTGCCTTCACTTACTATCAATGGTCGTTATACTTATGCTTATGACCATTTAAAAACTGAAAAGTATTATGACCGTTCTACTTCTATAGGTCAGTCTTACAAAGGACAAGCATTTCTCAGTCACGAAGAAAACGTAAAACACCAAATAGAAGGTGTGGCTACTTATCACCCTAAAATGGAAGGTAAACACGATGTAAAAGTAACCGCAGGTACTTCCTATATTTATCAAAGAGGTAAAGGAGATGAAGTGCAAGCCTATGGTTTTGCTTCCGATGTATTCTCTTTCAAAAATATTGGAGCTGCCCAACATTTAGATTGGATAGGTTCAGGTGAATCCTCAATCAAAAAAGCTTCTGTTTTCGGTCGTGCCGAATACATCTTCAATAATCGTTATATTATCAACGCTTCAGTTCGTGCCGATGGTTCATCAGTGTTCGGAGCTGACTATCGTTGGGGTATATTTCCTGCGGGATCTATCGCTTGGCACTTAGGAGAAGAAGAGTTTATGAAATTTGCTAAACCTCTTTTCTCTCGTATCAAATTGCGCACTAGCTATGGGCTTAGTGGTAACGATGGTATCCGTTTTGGTTTGTCACAATACCAATACTCTGTACGCGATGTGTATATTGGTAATGACGTGAACTCTAAAGGTATGTATCCTTCTAATCCCTACAATCCAAAACTCCGTTGGGAAACCACTGCACAATGGAATGCCGGTATCGATTTAGTGGTTGGTAGAGTAGAAGCCAGCTTCGATTATTATATCAAACGCACTCACGACTTGTTAAACCCTGACCCTATTCACCCTTCAGGAGGTTTCCCTAACTATGTGAATGACGGTCGCCGTTTTGAGTATACCGCAATGATGGTAAACGATGGTGAGATTGAAAACCGAGGCTTTGAAGTGGCTATCAAATCTACCAATATCAATAAAAACGATTTTGTGTGGACTACAGCATTTAACTTCTCTCATAACCGTAGTGAGGTATTGAAACTCAACGATGGAAAACCACGTTTTCAGTATATACGTCCTCACGGTTCTTATGACGAAAAAGAATATATGATGCTCAAAGAAGGTGAACCTCTTAGTGCTATCTATGGTTATGAGTTCGATGGTATCCTTCAAGAAGGTGAAACTTATGCACCACAGCCTAACTCAGCACCTGGTGACCCTAAGTTTAAAGACCTCAATGGTGATGGTAAAATAGACGAAAAAGACCGTACTGTATTGGGTACTGGTATCCCTAAAACTATCATAGGTCTTAACAATAGTTTTACCTATAAAGGGTTTGACTTCTCTTTCTTCTTTGAAGCCTCATTAGGAGCCAAGATGCTTAACTTAACTCGTATTTATTTGGAAGATAATAACCGCCTTTCGGATTCAGCTGACCGTTGGACAAAAGCTCACGCTTCTAACAGTGTGCCTCGTAATGGTTATCAAAAAACAGCCAAATTGCAATATGGTTCTTATGTAAACTCTCGTTTTGTAGAAGATGCCGATTTCGTAAAATTGCGCAATGTTGAGTTAGGATATACCTTCACAGGCAGTCAATGGAATATGAAAACTCTTAAAACAATGCGTATGTTTGTAGGAGCTCAAAATTTGCTTACCTTCACTAAATACCAAGGTTTCGACCCCGATATCAGTACCAATGGTAGTAGTGCTATTGCACAAGGTTTGGATTTGAACTCTTATCCTGCTTACAGAACCATTAACTTTGGAGTGAAATTAACTTTTTAACGCAAAAGAATAATGAAAACGAATTATAAACTATATACATTGGTAGGTCTTTTAGGACTCTCGTTTACCGCTTGTGAACTCAAAGAAGATTTAACTTCGGTTTACAATGCTAATAACGCCTATACTACCGAAGAAAATGCACAAGAAGGTGTAAACGGAATTTATCGTTACCTTCTTGGGGCTACACACACAAGCAACTTCTACATCAACGATATGTCTACTGATGACTGTTTTAAAGATGGTATTGCTTTCGAGATATACAATGAAAATGGTCTCTCTGGCAACGTAGAACTTGCGAGATGCTACAATGGTAACTGGCAAATGATTGGTTGTGCCAATACTGCTATTGACAATATCTCAATGATTCCCGAATCTCGTTTCAAAACCGCCGATAGGAAACCAGAGCTCTTAGCCGAAGCCCACTTTTTGCGCGCTTTTGCTTTCTATCAGCTTACCAATGCTTTTTATCGAGTACCTTTGATAACAAATGGTTTCTACGAAGCTGATGCTAATCCTACTTTGGCTACTGTTGAGGAATTAGATGACCAAATAGAACAAGATTTGCTCATTGCTACTAATAACCTTCCCGATGAATGGGGTACTACAACAGAGGGAGCTTCAGGTCGTCCTACCAAAGGCGCGGCTTATGGCTATTTGATGCGTCTTAATATGCGTAAAGCAGGGCGTTTGCGTGAAGAAGGTAAAGATGCTACTGCTGCTTGGCAAGCTGCTTTAATGTATGCAGACCAAGTGATAACCTCAGGTAAATACGCCTTACAAGCTAAAGTGTTTGATGTGTTCGACCCTTCTAAGCCTGAAACCTTAAATAATAACGAGATTATCTTTGCTATACGAGCAAGTGATAAAGTGCCTTCAGGTTCTTCAGATTTAGCTTTGTATTTCACTCCTTGGGAATATGATATGGGCTGGAACAATATCAATATGCCTCTGGAATTGTACTGGAAGTTTGATAGTGATGACCAACGTCTTAAAGAACTTATTGTAACTTCTTTCAACAACGTGTACGGAAAACCTATAAAGTACATATCTCCTAAACTTAATGAAGTAGGAACGCTTAGGAATGAAAAAAGTAATCCGCAAATAGTAGAGAATGATGCGGTATATACTAAAAAGTACAAATATACCAAACCAGGAACCTATAATTATAATACACCTAATAACCTCATCTTATTGCGTTATGCTGATGTATTGCTTTGCAAAGCTGAAATTCTTAATGAGCTCAATGGACCTACTCAAGAATCAGTGGATTTGATTAATAAAATTCGTGAGAGAGCTTTTGAAAATAGCAACCACAATTATACCTTGGCAAACTTTGCTTCCAAAGAAGATATGCGTAGTAAATTGTGTGATGAACGCTTGTTTGAGCTTAATATGGAGGGAGTTCGTCGTGTAGACCTTATCCGTATGGGATTATGGAAAGACCGCTTAGATGCTTATATGGATCTTGTTAAACAAAAATTGGAAACTAAAGAAGCCAATTTAAATGCCAGAAGAGACCCTAATGTAGTAAAGAATCCTTATGATTTGAGTCCTGAATGGAAAGTGTATCCTAAGTTCAGCAATCCGTTTAAACCTTATGACAAACGTAGGTATTACCCTATACCAGGGGTGTATAGTAACAAATTCCCTGACCTACAAAACAACCGTTCTTTTAGAGAACAATAATCTTAAATGTAAACTCATATGAAAACCTATACAAAACCAATACTGATGGCTGTTGCGATGCTTAGTATGATAGGCTGTGACAAGAGCGATGTAGATGGGCGTTTTAGCGATAACCCACGCAGTGAGATAGGAACTCCACAAGAAGGCAGTTTAGTTACTGCTAAACAAGTGAAGTGGAACTTTGATAATACCAATGATTGGCTTAATGCCAGTCAAGGAGAACAGGCTAATATTTCACAAACTTCAGTGGAAAGCAATACACAAGCTGAAGATGGCAAAGTAGTGAAGATATTCACTAAATCAGGTACCAAAGAGCGTAAAAAGCTCAAAACTAAAAAACAATACGGAGCAGGACTCTACACTTGGCGTGCCTATATCTCTGATTTAGGAACTACTGAACGTGTGAGCATAGGCTCTTGGTTGTGGAATAGCGATAAACACGAGTTGGACTTTGAGGTGGGTTCTGGTACGGCTAAAGACCGTGATGCCTTAGCAGCTGCTGATGATGAAGTGATTGCTTATATTACCAGCCAGGATAACCCAGCTTTACACCAAAAGGTAAAAATCAAGAAGAATGCTTGGCATACGTTCCAAATTGACCTAAAATTAGCAGGAGGAAAGTATTTTGCTACTTGGCTTATTGATGATGTAAAGTGTGCCGCTCAGCAACTCACTTATGGGCAAGAGCACCCTTTTTATATCTTTTGTAGTACTGAAAACTTGAAGTTTGTAGGCGATAGCTGGCCTTATAAAGATAATTATGGCTTGTGGGATTATGTAGCCTATACTCCCTACTCATATTCTATGGAACCTACAGAACCTCAAAACCAACTTAACCCACCTGACCCAGAACCAGAACCAGATACAGGAGAAGTAAAGAAATGGACTTTCAACAGCTTCCCCGACGATTGGTTGAAATGGGGTATTGCTAAAGTAGATAGTGGTAAATTGGTGTTAGGAGTAGATAGTGGTAATACTATTGCTAAGGTACAATACAAGTTGGGTATGAAAATGGGCTATGGAAAATATACGTGGTCTGTCCGCTTCCCCGATGTATCAACTATTCCTGCGGGTACTCAATTCCAATCAGGAGCTAATCTTTATTATTATGCAGAAGATGAAAAAGGGAAAGTAACCGAACGCCTCTTTTTAATGATGGCTCGTATAGGCTCAGAAGAGGATCGCACTCGTTTAGGAGCTAAACCCAATCAGTTATTGCTATATATACAAGGAGCTGAACCTGCGGTAGACGAATATGTTGGCTTATTAGATGCTAACAAAGACTACAAACTTACCATCGACCTTAAAAAAGTAAATAACAAGTATACTATTGTTTACTCTATTGATGGTAACGTATTAAAAACTTTAGTTGCAAATTATGGTGAAGATGAATTTAAGTTCTTCTTTATAGCCGAAGCAGCTGCTAATAGACCTTGGATGAAATGGGCTAAACTCGATAAAGCTCTTACAAAACACTTAGAAACGAAGTTTAACTTTATTGAATATACCGCCTATTAGTAGTAATCGATGTTTATCTATAAATGGCAAATTGATTTTTCAGAGGCTGTCTCACCTCCAACAACGAGACAGCCTCTTTTTCTTAAAAAAGAAACTAAGAATAAAGCATACAACTTAATGATTTTAGTATGAAAAAAACATTTATTTTTTCATTGATGACCTTGTTCATCTATGTTGGTTGTAAGATAGATTCTGAGGAAACTACCCGCAACGCAACAACTACATCAAGCGATGGGCAATCGCTTAATGCTGCACAACAAGCTCAAAAAGGGGTAATGTTTTGGGAGTTTGATGCTCCTTCTAACGATTGGATAGAAGCCAATCAGAACAGTAAGCCTAATTGCTATAAGATACAACATAGCCCTGGCTGTACAAACGGTGGACTTATTATTCACACAGAGGTGAATACTTTGCAACGCAACAAACTCAAAACTGTAAGACAATATGGAGCGGGAGTATATGAATGGAGATTGTATGTTCCTAAATTGGAGAAAGGAGCCCAAACAAGTGTGAATTGCTTTCTTTACAAAGATGACGATCACGAATTGTCTATCAAAGTCTATTCAGGAAAGAATGCGGAACGCTCTCAAATGAGACTTACTGATAATCAAGTAATAGCAGAATTGGGTGGTTACGGAATGGCTACTAAAAAGATAGCTATTACCCAACAAGATTGGCATAGATTTAAGATAGAATTGAAGTTAGTGAATGGCAACTAT
The DNA here is from genome assembly GCF_000023285.1 of Capnocytophaga ochracea DSM 7271. Classification (NCBI taxonomy): domain Bacteria; kingdom Pseudomonadati; phylum Bacteroidota; class Flavobacteriia; order Flavobacteriales; family Flavobacteriaceae; genus Capnocytophaga; species Capnocytophaga ochracea. Next base: position 1,582,785 of record NC_013162.1, read on the forward strand.
CACGCTATCCTTACAGTAGATGGAAGAGAAGGAAAGGATAAATTGGAAGGAACACTTAATTATGGTCAAAAGTACCTTTTCAATATCTTTTGTAGTGTAGAGAACTTACCAAAAGTAGGTGATAGACCTGCTACTACTCCTACAATAGGCGTATGGGACAATGTTAAGTATACGCCCAATGGTGGAGCCGTAGTTCCTACACCTAAGCCTACACCTGACCCTAAGCCTGATAATCCTGTTGAAACTTACAGATGGCACTTTAGTTCTTATCCTCTTTCAGATTGGATTTTAGCCAACCAAGAACCTAATAAGAATGTAGACCATTGTTCATCAGTTTATAAAGATGGTTGTGACGATGGTAAGGCTTTGAAGATATGGACAAATGCAGGGACAAAAGAGCGGAAAAAATTAAAGACAAAACAAATGTTTGGTGCAGGGATTTACACTTGGCGTGTTTTCATTCCTACAATGAATATTGGTGAAAGAGTGAGCGTAGGTTCTTGGCTTTATAACGATGACCAACACGAAGTAGATTTTGAGGTTGGTTCAGGGACTATTAAAAAAAGAGGAGAAGCTCACGCAACGAAAAACAATCAGTTGATAGCTTATATTACAAGCCAAAATAATCCAGAACTACATCACGATACTGAGATTGTTACAGTTGATAGGGTAAATAAAGGATCGTGGCATACTTTTCAGATAAGATTGGAAATAAATCAAGCTATTAATGGTCAGAACTATATCATCACTTGGGCTATAGATGGAGTAGACCGTTATAAGTCAAAACTAAACTATGGACAAGAAAAATTATTTCATATATTTTGTAGTGTAGAGAACTTAGACTTTTTAGGAGAACGTCCTACTACAGAAGATGTTGTAGGCTTATGGGATTATGTAACTTATCAACCATATCCTTATTCTTATAAACCTCGCTAATAAAACGAGACTTACATATTGCTTTTATAAATGGCTGGTAAAGGGGTTGTAATTATCTACCTTTATAGAATATTAATAGAATTGCTTTGTTGTTAGTTAAAACGGTATTCATTACAACCCTCACACCAGTTTGTATAGCGAAAAGTGAGAAATTATTGGGATAAAGAGTTTTGAGCTTTTCGGAAGATATCGAAAAAGTTCGGAAGAGAGCTGAGAGAGGTTTTGGTGAAAAAAGGGTCTAAGATGGGTGTGGTTAGCTTATAGAGAGCTTATAGGAAGCTTATACGAATCTTGGACGATTGGTATAGAAAGGGTATGTAAGTAATTGATTAATACTGTAATACAACAAAGCAAAAAAAGGTAAAAACAGGGTTTCGAGGCGAAAGAAAAGGGAATAGGCACTAGGCCTTAGGCCATAGGCACTAGGGGGGAGTATGACGGAAAAGGAGAAGGGATAATTAGGAAATTAGTAAATTAGAAAATTAGTAAATGGGGAAGTGTGAGGTCTTAGGCCATAGGCAATAGGAGGGAGTATGACGGAAAAGGTGGAGTGTAGCGATGCAATGACGAATAATGAACGAAGAAACGACGAAGGGAAGACGAAGGAAAGACGAAGGAAAGACGAAGAAAGAACGAAGAAACGGAGAAGGAATAGCGAAGAAACAATAAAGCAAAAGAGAATTTTAAATAAAGCAAAAACGAAAAAATAAAAGCATATGAAACGAGTAAATCTATTTTTAATGGCAATGTGTTGGACAGCTTTTGTAAGCTGTAGCAAACAATCGAGTGATATTCCTGAGGTGACCATTGATAAAACCAAAGTGATGCGATGGGATTTTAAAACGCTTGACGGTTGGTTATTAGGTAATCAGGACGAGGATTACCCACAAGGGAAGGACAAAGAAACTTATGCCAAAGTGGTAAGTGATTCTTACGCCAAAGATGGTTGGGCACTGAAAATATGGACAAAAGCTCATACTGAACAACGCAAAAAACAAAAGACAGTACACCGTTACGGGGCAGGTATTTACACTTGGCGCGCTTACATTCCGCCGATGGAAACAGGCGCTTGGGCAAGTATAGGCTCTTTCTTGTATAACAGTGAGGGGCACGAAATAGATTTTGAAGTAGGCTCAGGTGATGCTAAACGCAGGAAGAAGTTGGGCGCAAAAGAGGGGCAGGTAGTGGTGTTTATGACCAGCCAGAATAATCCTTGGAAGCAAAATGCTGAGGTGCTTATAGACAGCGACCAATGGCATACTTTTCAGATTAAATTAGCTATCAATCCGCAGAACAACCATTATATTGCTACGTGGCTCATCGATGGGGTGCAACACCTTCATACGGAGCTCAACTATGGGCAACAGTATCCTTTTCGTATCTTTTGCAGTGTAGAAAATATAGATTTTATAGGTGACCGTATTCCTACCAGAGACCATTATGCCTTGTGGGATTATGTGACGTATGAACCTTTTAGTAATGCTATTGAGCCTGTAAATCCCGATAAAGACTAACGCTTTTTTCTTATTGAAATAACATATAGGAACAAGAAAGATTTAAAATATGAGAAAATCGATTATTATTTTGTTTTTAATCATAGGGGGGGTATTAGTTTCTTGTAAAAAAGACGAACTTTTTATCCCTAAGAAAGAAGACCCTATTCCCCCTAAAAAAGAAGACCCTTTTACCCCTCCGTATCAGAGTAATCTTAACGATTTTGAGGTGTCTTTGAGCAAGACGAATAACCTTCGCGCGGAAGTAACTGCAACTTTCAGCGGAGAAACGTCCTTCCATATAGCTTATTGGGAAGTGAACCATCCGGCACAAGTACAGCAAACCAATACCTACCAGGGCAAAGGGATAGAACGTAAAACGCTATTGTTCCTCAAACCCGATAGGCAATATAGTTGCCAAATCATTACCGAGAAAGGAGATAAGTCGGCAGTAAAAACCTTTAAAACAAAAAGTGTGGAGGCTTTCCTTCCTAATGCAACATTACTCATAGACGACCTAAAAGAAGATATAGGTGGTTATTTTTTTGCAAATGCCCGTATGAATGGTACAAAAGCCATCTATCTGACAGATACAAAAGGAGTAGTAGTATGGTATGAGCAAGTGCCCGAAGAGCCTTTGGTCGTAAATTACGATGCACAGCGTCAGCAGTTTTACATTCTTACCAATCCTGCTTACCCTGTTGGAAGTCCTTATACTTTCAATGCTAAAAGTATTAAAATTATAGACCTCTTTGGGGAGGTAGTATTTCAAAAAGACTTTGCTACTGTTCCCGCACTTAACGGACGGGAAGTGCATCACGAGTGTCGCCCTATGCCCGATGGCAGTATAGGATTAGTGACCTATATTGATAAAACTTTCGACCTCACTGCACAAGGCGGTACAACCACCGATATTGTAAAGGGTGATGGTTTTGTGATTATGAATAGAAGAGGAGAAATCACCCAGCAATGGAGTTGTTTTGATTATGTAGACCCCACTACCGACCCTAATATAAAAATACAAGGAGTAAAAAAAGATTGGCTACACGCCAACTCCTTTAACTACGATAGCGAAGGTAATTACTATATGACGTTTAATCGTTATGGAGAACTTTGGAAAATTGACGGTAAAACAGGGAAGTTACTATATCGGATAGGCGAAAATGGCACCATAAAACCTGAGAAAAAATACTTTACTCACGGAATGCACTGTGCTAACCCGAAAGCACCTAACGAGGTGTTAGTGATTGACAATGCGCGTTCAGATTCCGATACAGGCTCGAGAGCTATTTTGTATAAAGTAAATGAACAAAGTAAAACAGTAACAGTTCCTATGGCAGTAGCCCTTCCCAAAGATTTATCCTCATCAAACCGTAGCAATGCCCAATTTATAGGTGAGGACTTGTTACTAATCACGTTGAGTACCAAAAAACAAATAATCATTACCGACCGCAACGAAACACCCACCATAAAACGTTCTTTTATGTTGCCTTTTACTTTCTATAGAGCACAATATATCCCAACTATTAAATATTAAAAATCAAACCACCACCAATGAAAAAACTTATATTTAGTTTAGTAACACTATGTCTTATGGCTTGTAAAGGCACTGAGCCTGTAATTCATTACGAGGTAATTCCGCTACCACAATCCATTAGTTATACCCATCAGAAACCTTTTGAGCTCGATGCTCAAACCGTGATTACCTATCCACAAGATGATGCCTTACTACAAAGGAATGCCCAATTCCTCGCTTCTTATCTTAAAGAAATCACAGGGCTAACCCTTACCACTGAGCCCAATGTAAATAGTGGGAAGGTTATTCGTCTTAAAACCGACCTTAAAAAACCTAACCAAGAGGCTTATCAACTTACCGTAGCAAGTGAGCAAATTACTATTGATGGAGCAAGTCCCGCAGGTGTGTTCTACGGCATACAAACCTTGCGCAAGTCGATTGACGTAACAGAACCTAAATCCTTAGCGTTTCCTACGGCTGTGATAGACGATGCGCCTCGCTTTGCCTATCGGGGAATGCATTTTGATGTGAGCAGGCATTTCTTTACAGTAGATTTTATCAAGCAGTACATTGATATACTCGCACTTCATAACCTTAATAAGTTCCATTGGCACCTTACCGATGACCAAGGGTGGCGTATAGAAATCAAAAAATACCCTCGCCTTACTGAGGTAGGTTCAACACGCAAAGAAACGCTTATTGGGCATTTGCTCAAAGATAAACCCCACCAATTTGATGGCAAACCTTATGGTGGATTCTACACCCAAGAACAGATTAAAGAGATTGTAAAATACGCCCAAGACCGCTATATTACGATTATTCCCGAGGTAGATATCCCCGGACATACCTTAGCTGTGCTCACGGCTTACCCTGAGTTGGGTTGTACAGGCAAGGACTATGCAGTAGGTACCAAATGGGGCGTGTTCGACGATGTACTTTGTGCCGGCAATGAGGCTTCTTATGAGTTCTTAGAAGGCGTATTCGACGAAATTACCGAACTTTTCCCCTCTAAATATATTCATGTAGGAGGTGATGAATGTCCTAAAACACGTTGGAAAGAGTGCCCTAAATGCCAGGCTAAAATTAAAGCATTGGGCTTAAAAGGCGACGCTGAACACACTGCCGAACAGAAACTACAAGGCTATGTGGTATCGCGCGTAGAGCAGTTTCTCAAGAAGAAAGGTAGAGAGGTAATAGGCTGGGACGAGATTTTGGAGGGAGATAACATTTCACAAGACGCAATTGTAATGTCGTGGCGAGGTACCGAAGGAGGCATCGCCGCAGCACAACGCCACAACCGTGCTATTATGACCCCGCATTACAGTTTGTATTTCGACTATAACCAAGGCGAAGACCCCAGTAAAGAACCACTGTCCATAGGTGAATACCTCCCCGTGAAAAAGGTGTACGACTACGAGCCTATCGACCCTAAACTCACTCCCGAACAAGGTAAATACATCTTAGGAGCACAAGCTAATTTATGGACAGAGTACATCGCGAGTCCTGCACACGCTGAGTATATGCTCTTGCCTCGCTTGGCTGCCTTAGCTGAGGTACAATGGACAGCCCCAGAGAAAAAGAACTATGCCGACTTTTTGAAGCGTTTAGGCAACTTACTCAATTACTACCAAAAAGAGGGATATCATTATGCCAAACACATCTTGGGCGTTACCCCTGTGATTCAGCCCGCTCCTAAGAAAGATGGTATTCAGGTAGAACTCCTCACCGTAGGCAATGGCAAGGTGTACTACACTACCGATGGCACTACTCCTGATGCTACCAAAACGCTTTATACCCAGCCTATCAAACTCAGCAACGAGGTGCTGTTAAAAGCAGTAGCTGTGCATAAAGATACCATAAGTGGAGTGTTTAGCTACCAGTCGTTATTTAATAAGGCTACTTACAAGCCTATACAATTACTCACTGAAACTAATCCTAAATACACTTTTGGAGGGGCTACTGCCTTAGTAGATGCGCAAATAGGTGAAGATTCTTATATCGATGGACATTGGGTGGGCTTTCCTGGTCGAGTGGGAGTAGAAGCAGTAATCGATTTAGGTAGAGAAGAAGAGTTTAGTACCTTGAAAGCGGGTAGCTTAGCCGATACGCCTAACTGGATATTTCCAGCCTCAGAAGTCGCTATTTACAGCTCTGCTGATGGAAAAAACTTTCAGCTCATCACTCAGCAACCTTTGAAGATAGCCCAGAAGACCGACCCTATCAAGCGTGTGCCTATCAGTTTGAACTTTGCTAAAACTAAAACTCGCTATGTGAAAGTAGTGCTCAAAGGTACTGTAATCCCTGAATGGCACGAGGGTAAAGGCACACCAGCCTTACTATTTGTAGATGAAATCCAATTGATGTAAAAATATATATTTTTCATATGTAATATTGCTTTTATTTAAAATTTGTGTACTTTTGCACATCGTAAAGACGCGACTACAAAACGCGTCTTTACTTTTTAGTATGCAAAAACCTTTAATATTAGTAACAAACGACGACGGTATTACCGCTCCTGGTATCCGTTATCTGATAGACATAATCAAAGAATTAGGCGAAGTGGTGGTAGTAGCCCCCGATTCGCCACAGAGTGGTAAAGGGCACGCCGTTACCCTCGATACTACTATGTACTGCGACCCTATGCCCTCACATAACGGAGCTACTCGCGAATACGCTTGTAGTGGTACACCTGCCGACTGTGTGAAAATTGCCAAACACGAAGTGCTGAATGGTCGTCTGCCCGATCTCTGTGTGAGTGGTATCAATCACGGTTCCAATGCTTCTATCAACGTGATATATTCAGGAACGATGAGTGCTGCTATTGAGGCGGGTACTGAGGGCATTCCTGCTATTGGTTTTTCATTATTAGACTCCAGTTGGAATGCTGATTTTTCGCAAGCACGTGCTTATATAAAACATATAGCCGAAAAAGTACTCACTAATGGTTTACCCAAAGGAATAGTGCTAAATGTGAATATACCTAATATCAAGAAGGAAGAAATAAAAGGCGTAAAAGTATGCCGTCAAGCACGTTCGCGCTGGATAGAAAGTTTTGACAAACGTGTGAACCCGCAAGGAAGAGTGTACTACTGGATGACAGGTACTTTTGTGAATGAAGACCAAGGTACTGATACTGACCAATGGGCTCTCGAAAACGGCTACATTTCAGTAGTGCCTATTCAATTTGACCTTACGGCTCACCAAAATATTCAAGAGTTAAAGCAATGGGATTTTTAAATATAAATCAAAAACGCAAAGACCAAATCATTGGTTTTATAGCAGGTATTGTTCTAAATGTAATAGGGGTGATAGCCTATGTGCTTATCTTCTCTAAGTTTAGTATTGCTACTACCTTGCAAGATGCCTATTACAAGAGATATTTAGGTAAACTCATACTCTTAGGAGCCCTGTTAGACCTTGCTATCTTCTTCTTTTTTATCAATCGTTATGAAAACGAACGCGCACGTGGTGTACTCATCGCTTCGTGCGTATTAGCCTTTATAATTCTGCTATTACAATTCACTTAAAATTAAATACAATGAGAATCAGAGAATATGTAGTTTTCTTATACCGTATCTTCTTGGTATACTTATTTTATGCCATTGCACGTGGTTTGTTTATCTATATGAATCGCGGACTGATGGGTGATTATAACACATCCGACCTTTTCTATTATGGATTGGCGTTTGATAACTGTGCTATAATGTACACTAATTTGCTGTTCATACTGCTCAGTTTACTACCTTTGTGGGTAAATACCCATAGGAAATTTCAGAAAGTAGTTTTTTGGTCGTACTTTATACCTAATACGATTGCTTATGCCACCAATTTTATTGATATGGCATACTACCCTTTTAGCAAGTCTCGCCTTACTTCGGCATCGTTTGCAGTTATAGAACACGAAAACAACAAAATGAAAATATTCAGTAGCTTTTTAGGAGGCTATTGGTATATGTTTGTAGGCTTCTTTTTACTGATAGCTCTTTGGGTTTTCCTTTATAAACGCGTGAAAAACGTCGAAGTGCCTATTGCTCAAAAGAAATCTTATTTTGGTTGGTCTGCTGTATTTTTCTTAGGCTTCGGTACTCTGATAATGATGGCTATACGAGGCGGTGGTTTTACTTCGGATACACGCCCTATCAATATGCTCGATGCTAGCCGACACGTAAATACAGCTCCTCAGGCTGATGCGATACTAAACACGCCTTTTTGTCTCATTCGCAGTATGGGTAAGAACAAAGGATTTAAAGAATATCACTTTGTAGATGAAGCCTACATCAATGAGAGTTTAAAACCTATTAAGCAGTATAACCGCGAAGTAGCTACCAAGCCTAATGTCGTCCTCTTTATTTTAGAAAGTTTCGGCAAAGAGTATTGGGGCTGTATGAATACTAAAACCCATATTCCTGACTTTAAGTCGTATACACCCTTCTTAGACTCGTTAGCACAACATTCACTTGTGCTCGACAATGCTTATTGTACAGGACGTCAGTCTATACACGGAATGTCGTCAATGTTGGCAGGAATTCCCTCTTTTCAAGTCGCTTACACCTCATCACCTTATGTGAAACAACCCACACAATCTTTGGTGTCTATCGCCAAAGAAATGGGCTACGATACCTCTTTCTTCCATTCAGCACCCAATGGTTCTATGGGATTCTTAGGTTTTTCTAATATCTTAGGTTTCGACCATTACTATGGTAAGAATGAGTACAATAACGATGCTGATGACGATGGACACTGGGGAATTTGGGACGAACCTTTTTTCCAATATATGTGCAGAACTTATTCTCAAAAGAAACAACCTTTCTTAGGCACTATTTTCACACTCTCCTCCCACCACCCTTTTCAAATTCCTAAGCAATATGAGGGCAAATTCCCTAAAGGCAACTTAGAAATTCACCAATGTATTGGCTATACCGATTACGCTCTCAAACAATTCTTTGAGTGTGCTAAAAAACAACCTTGGTATAACAATACTATCTTTGCTTTTGTCAATGACCACCCTAACCAAATCTATTACGACCTTTACAAAGAGCCTATTACAGGCAAAGGAGCGGCAATTATGTTCTACAGCCCTAACTCTAATTTGGTGCCAAAGGGTGTAAATTCAGATATTACTCAGCAAATAGATATTTATCCTTCGTTAGTAGACCTAATGGGTTACCATAAGCCTTTCCGCTCTTGGGGGCGCAGTGTGTTTGCCAATCTTCCTGATGAAACGCCTCGCGCTTTTATCTCCGATGCGCTTATGTACCAAATGATGCAAGGTAATTACATCTATATCATCGACGAAACAGGCAAGGTAAACGGAGTGTACAAGAAAGAAGACGGTGCTCTCAAAAACAATCTCTTGGGCAAAGAAGACAATGCCGAAATACAAAAAGGTATTAAAGATTTAAAAGCCTTTATGCAAGACTATATGGATAGAATTATCAACCATAAATTGAATAATTAGCAAATTAGTCAATTAGCAAATGAGAAAGCGCGATGTTTAGAATAATAAACATCGCGCTTTTTTACCTTTTACCTTTTATCTTTTACCTCTTACCTATTCAAGAGTAAGAAGGTATTTCTCTGCGTCCAACGCTGCCATACAGCCCGAGCCTGCTGCCGTAATAGCTTGGCGGTAGCGCGTGTCGGCAGCATCACCAGCTACAAACACCCCTGCTACATTGGTGAGCGAAGTGCCCGCTACATTTTTAATATAGCCCACCTCATCAGTGTCGATATAAGGTTTAAACACATCAGTATTAGGTTTGTGACCGATAGCTACAAAGAAACCTGTGATAGCTATTTCGCTTATCTCCCCTGTCTTGTTGTTGCGCACTTTAATGCCCGTAACTACTTGTCCGTCACCGAGAATTTCTTCAGTTTCGGTATTGAAAAGCACTTCTATTTTTGGCGAATTGAGCACGCGTTCCTTCATAATTTGTGAAGCGCGGAACTCATCGCGACGCACGAACATTGTTACTTTCGAGCAAAGATTCGCTAAGTAAAGCGCTTCCTCACAAGCCGAGTCGCCTGCCCCTACAATAGCCACGTGTTGATTGCGGTAGAAAAAACCGTCGCACACAGCACAAGCCGATACGCCTCCTCCTGTTTGCAAATAGTGCTGTTCTGAGGGTAAACCTAAGTATTTAGCCGAAGCACCCGTAGCGATAATCACGGCATCAGCGTGGAGCTCTTGGTCATCTACCCATACTTTGTGTGGGTGAGCCGAAAAATCTACCTTAGTCACCCAGCCGTTGCGAATATCAGCCCCAAAGCGTTTAGCTTGTTGCTCTAACTGTATCATCATTTCGCTACCCATTACTCCCTCAGGATATCCCGGAAAATTCTCTACTTCGTTAGTAGTAGTGAGCTGTCCACCAGGTTGTTCTCCTTGGTAAAGCACAGGGCTTAGGTTCGCGCGCGAAGCGTAAATAGCGGCAGTATAGCCCGCAGGACCTGAGCCTATAATTAGGCATTTTATCTTTTCAATGTTTGCCATAGCAATTTTTTCTTTCTTTTAATTAGGGTGCAAAACTACAAAAATAATACCAATCTACAAACCTGCCAATTTGTCAATCAGAGCAAACGCACGAAGTTGAAAGTTAATATCAGTTCGATAAATAATTCTGATGATGAGTCTTTTTTGCGGTATATACACTTTGCCAAAGTTTCAAAATTTGGCAAAGTTGAATTTTGAATTGTTATTTCACAAGGTGCAGTCTTGATGCTATTTTAATTTTGAAATCAATTTTGTTTAATTTCTGAAACACAATCTCTCGCATACCCCACTCCGAGTATTCGTTGGCTATTTTACATCGAGCTCACGCTACTTATTTTTATGTCCGACAAGTCTAACCAGTAGAACCAGTGATATGAGCAGATAGTAGCACTATAAGTCCAATCAATATTCAGTTAGTATTCCATTAATCTTCGGTTAGTCTTCATTGTAGAGCCACTGTAGAGCCACTGTAGAGCCACTGTAGAGTCACTGTAGAGCCACTGTAGAGCCACTGTAGAGCCACTGTAGAGCCACTGTAGAGCCACTGTAGAGCCACTGTAGAGCCACTGTAGAGCCACTATAAGTCCACTGTAGTTCCGTTTAAGGTTTATTAAAAATCCGTCAGATGTCTCACAGAGCAACCAAAAGGTACTTCTTGCTACCTACTTACAAGCACCTTTCGTCTACCCACTTTTCACAAATCACCCCCGATAACTTATAATTCTTTATAAAAATAAATATACTTATATTGTGTTAATAATCAATGATATATAAAGAATTTTAACAGCTAATTAAAAAATCCAAAATAAAAAAATAGGAAATAATAAATGTTATTTCATATAAAACACGTATATTTGCGCCTTGCATAGAATAGCGTATGTACAGATTTATACACATTACATTGATACTATTGGCGATGCATATGGCATCGGCACAGCAACACGAAATCGGTGTTTTCTTAGGTGGAAGCAACCCCATTTCAGATGTTGGTAGAACCTATTATTTATATCCTAACAAAATCGCTTTTGGTGGGATATATAAATGGAATTTCCACGAACGTATGGCAGTTCGTGTGCAGGTTACTAAGTCCGAACTTAGAGCTAACGACGTCCAGTCCGATATCCCTGGTAAACGCAACCGAGGGTTCGCTTATTCAAGTGATATTACCGATTTGGCAGTAGGCACCGAGTTCAATTTCTTTAGCTACAGAATCGGCAATTTGCTCGATATGCCTATGACCCCCTATGTGTTCGTAGGTATAGCTGGGCTTTGGCACGACGATTTGTACTTCGACCCCTCCTCTCCCAAACCCGTTGAAGCTACCGATACTACACGTCGCGACTTCGATGTGGCTGTGCCCGTAGCTTTCGGTTTTAAAGCTAAAATCACTCGAAGGCTTGTTTTAGGAGGTGAAGTAGCTTTCCGTTTTGCCCTTACTAACAACGTCGATGGTAGTGCGCCCGAAAGAAAATCCTTTACATTCGGTAACATAGGAAGAAGTTACGACTGGTACGCCTTCTCAGGTCTTACCCTTACCTACACCTTCGGCGAATGGCCTTGCTATTGTAGATAATTTCACTTAAAACCAATGGAGATTACGAACTATCCAAAGCATCTGGCTATTATAATGGACGGTAATGGGCGTTGGGCAAAAAAACAAGGCTTGCTCAGAGCCTATGGTCACGAAAAGGGAGTGCAAACTGTGCGACAAGTAGTGGAATATTGTGTGGAACACCGTATTCCATACCTCACCCTTTTTGCCTTTTCTACCGAAAATTGGAAACGACCCGCCTTAGAAGTAAAAGCCCTAATGGAGCTATTGGTAAAGTTCCTAAAAAAGGAAGTTGATAATTTGCACAAGAATAATGTAAGACTCAAAACCATTGGCAATTTAGACCGTTTCCCTCCTAAACCACGCGAAGCCCTACTTGCTTCTATCGATAAACTCAAAAACAATACAGGGCTTACCCTTACCTTAGCCCTCAACTATGGAGCACGTGAAGAAATCCTAACTGCTATAAAAGAAATTGCAGCAAAAGTAAAAGAAGGCACACTTATTGCTAATACAATTACCGAAACAACACTACAAAAACACCTATACACCTACGACTTACCCGATGTAGACTTACTTATCCGCACCAGCGGTGAGGAGCGCATCAGCAATTTTTTATTATGGCAAATAGCCTATGCCGAACTCTATTTTACTGAAGTATTATGGCCTGACTTCACAAAAAAACACTTAGAAGAAGCCCTATCAAACTATCAAAATAGAGAAAGACGATTTGGAAAAACAAGCGAACAACTTACGTAAAACTATGCTGAAAAAATTTTTATTGCTTGCTTTCTTGGCTTTTGTAAGCCTTGTAAGTGCACAAGAAGAAGATAGAATATCATTAGGAAAAGGAAGAAAATATACAATTGGTGGCATTGAAGTTACTGGCGCAAAACGTTATAACGAACAAACTATCCTCACTACTTCGGGTTTGAAAGTAGGTGATGTAATCGAAATCCCCAGTGAAAAATTCAGCTCCATCATTCATAAGCTATGGGGCTATAAGTTGTTTAGCGATATTAATATTTATATCAAGCGCGTAGAAGGTGATACCGTATTCTTAGAGTTAGCTATCAAAGAAACACCTTCATTAGTCGATGTAAAAGTAACAGGTATCGGACAGAAAAAAGCAGAAACCCTCCTTAAAGATGCCGAAATAAAAAAAGGAGTAAAGGTAAACGAAAGCCTTATTGCTAATACTAAAAACTATATCACTAATAAATATCGAAAAGATGGTTATCTCAATACCAAAGTAACCATCGATACCAAAATAGATACTACCGATGCCAATGGTGTAGATATGCTCATTCACATCGATAGAGGTAATAAGGTAAAAATTGATAAAATTACTTTTGAAGGCAATCAGCAATTCACCTCAGCTAAGTTGCGCAAGAAGCTCAAAAAGACAAAACAAGTGCGTTTCGGTCGTTTCTGGAAACGCTCCAAATATGTTAAGAAAGACTACGACGAAGATTTAACAAACCTCGTAGATTTCTATAAAGAAAAAGGCTATCGCGATGCTCGTGTGGTAAACGATACACTTATTAAAAATAAAGACGGTAACGTAAGTCTTAATATAGCAGTAGAAGAAGGGAAGCGTTATTATTTCGGTGATATCCGCTTCTTAGGAAACTCAGTCTATAACGACCGTGTGCTCAATCAAGTATTGGGTATCAAAAAAGGCGATGTATATAACGGAGTATTGCTCAAAAAACGCATTCAAGACAATACCAAACCCGATGCCGAAGATATAACCAACTTATATCAAAATAGTGGTTATCTCTTCTCGCAAATACACCCTGTAGAAACCTCAGTAGTAAATGATACTATCAATTTCGAAATACGCGTGGTAGAAGGGAAGCCTGCTTATTTTAATAAAATATCAGTAACAGGTAACGAAAAGACTAACGATTATGTAATTTATCGCGAGTTGCGCACACGTCCTGGTTATTTATATAGCAAAGATGCCGTAGTGCGTACCGTTCGTGAGTTAGGACAGTTGCAACTATTCGATGCTCAAAACATCAATCCAGAGTTTAAAAATGCCGACCCTAATGCAGGAACCGTTGATATAGAATATAAACTCACCGAAACAGGTTCAAGCCAAGTGCAGTTGCAAGGAGGGTATGGTGGAGGCTCATTCATAGGTACACTTGCCCTTTCATTCAATAACTTTTCTATTCGCAACTTGTTCAACCCCAAAGCCTATCGTCCAGTGCCTATGGGCGACGGTCAAGCACTATCACTCAGTTTCCAAATAAGTAGGTACTACCGTACTTATGGGTTTTCATTTACCGAGCCTTGGATGGGAGGTAAACAGCCTGTGCAGTTCTCAGTGTCATTCAGTAGAACCGAACAGTTCGGGTATAGTTACAGGAGCTATGATGTAGATAAGAGTAAACGTGTGTATATCACAGGAATAAGCGTAGGTTTAGCCAAACGTTTGAGAGTCCCCGATGATTATTTCCAAATCGCTCATACTTTAAGCTATCAGCATTATGATTTGAAGAATTATCCTAATTTAGGACTCTTTACTTTTAAAGATGGTAACTCTAATTCATTAGCTTATACTATTTCGCTATCGCGTAACTCAAGTGGTCCTAACCCTATCTATCCAATGTCAGGAAGTAGCTTTACAATTAGTGCGAAGCTTACCCCTCCTTACTCATTGTTCAATAAGATAGATTATGGCAAACTGCTTGAAGAACGTGAAACTGCATCTAATAACGGCGATTCTGAAAGAATAGCACAAATAGACCAAGAGCGTTTTCACTGGTTAGAGTTTTATAAGCTTAAATTTACCTCAGCTTGGTATACCAATATTTACAGTAAATTTGTATTAAAGTTTGGTGCTGATTTTGGTTATTTGGGAGCTTATAACAGCAAACGCGGTATAGTACCTTTTGAACGTTTCTTTATGGGAGGCGATGGTTTAGGCTATTACTCTATGGACGGACGTGAAAACATACAAATGCGCGGGTATGAAAACTATGCCCTTTCCGCCGATGATGGCGAGACTGTGTTTAACAAGTTCTCTCTGGAATTGCGTTATCCTATTACTCTTAAACCAATGGCTTCTATCTATGGCTTAGTATTTGCCGAAGGAGGTAATGTACACAATGGATTAGAGAACTTTAATCCTTTCCAGATTAAGCGTTCAGCAGGTTTAGGATTGCGACTCTTTATGCCACAGTTCGGTATGCTGGGTATTGACTTTGGATATGGTTTCGATAACCCTGCCAATAGCAATAACCGCAGTGGCTGGCAAACACACTTTATTTTTGGACAACAATTCTAATTTTTGGCACGATATTTTCTTTTATGAAAAGAGAAGGCTAAAAAGTAGTATATACATTTGATAAATGTTATGAACAAACTACAAGCGTTATTTATAGTACTATTGTGTAGTGCCTGTTTTACTTATGCACAAAAGCCATCTCGTATTGGCTATGTGGATATGGATTACATATTATCACACCTCGAAGATTATAAAGTAGCAAGCCAGCAGTTTGCCTTACAAGTAGAGCAATGGGAGGCTGAAATAGCCAAGCGCCAAGAAAAGATAAAGGCTGAAAAAGATAAGTTAGAAGCTGAGAAAGCTTTACTTACTCCCGAGCTTATCAAAGATAAAGAAGAAGAAATAGCTCTGTTAGAATACAACTTGAATGCCTATAAACAGCAGAAGTTTGATGCTAAGGAAGGAGAGTATATCACCCAAAAGTTTATGCTTGCTAAGCCTATCCAAGACCAAGTGTTTAATATAGTGCAAGAGATAGGCAAGATGCGTAAATACGACTTTATCTTTGAAAAGAGTGATGCCACTATGTTATTCTCTAATGAGCAACATAACTTGAGTAAAGTAGTGCTTCGTGCCTTGAAGAAGAAAGACAATGCCGAAGATAGGAACAAAGATATGGCTCAGCTCTTAAAAGAAAGCTATGATTTTGAGTTTGTAGAAGAACGCGTTAAGAAACGTAAAGAAGCTGAAAAAGCACGTGAGCAACGCCGAGTACAATACGAACAAGAACGTTTGCGCAAGACTGAAGAAATGAAGCAACAGCGCGAACAGCTCAAAGCGAAACGCGAGAAAGAACAAGCCGAGCGTCAGCAGAAGTTCCAACAAGAACGAGACGCCCTTAAAGCGCAACGCGAAAAAGAACAAGCCGAACGTGTACAGAAATTCCAACAAGAGCGCGATGCCCTTAAAGCACAACGTGAGAAAGAGCAAGCTGAGCGTCAGCAGAAGTTCCAACAACAGCGCGATTCTATAAAGGCGCAACGCGACAAAGAACAAACCGAACGCCAACAGAAGTTACAAGAACAGAAAGAACAGCGTGAGAAGGAAATAGCTGAACGCCAAAAGAAACTTGAAGAGCAAAGGGTGCAACGTGAAAAAGAACAAGCCGAGCGCCTTAAAAAACAACAAGAGGCGAGAACACAAACGCCTACAACAAATCAGTAAAAATTTTTAAATAACTAATATTACAAACAGATGATGAGAAACATTAGAACGTTGATGATTGCATTGGCTCTATTCTTAGGAGCTACTACAATGCTTACTGCACAAGTGAAAATCGCTCATATTGATGTGCAAAAACTTTTAGAAGAAATGCCTGAAAGAAAATCAATAGAGTCACAATTAAAGAAAATGGAGCAAGGATATATGAACGATATTCAAGCAGCTATTAAAGAATTGCAAGCTAAGGCTCAAAAGTATCAGAATGAAGCTGCTGCTCTTACAGAGGCACAACTTAAAGCTCGTGAAGCAGAATTCCTCAAAAAATCAGAGGAAATTAAAACTATGGAAGAAAATATCCGTAAAACACAACAAACTGCTGCTGAGAATTTACAGAAAAAGCAACAAGAATTGGTAGAGCCATTGCTTAAAAAGGTAAAAAGCTCTATTGAGAAAATTGCTAAGCAAAGAGGACTTCAGTACGTATTGGATTCAAGTGCAGGCTCAAGCGTGATTGTAGCTACAGGAGATGACCTTTACAGTACAGTTAAAAAGGACTTAGGATTTTAGTTCGTAGGTTTTTAAAATTATTAGATATTTTTTCTTATGAAAAGTGTTCGCTAAGTGAACACTTTTTTTTATTTTTGCAACTGAAAAGAACCTTATTTTAAAATGACTCACTCAACATCACGCACAGCACCTATTGGTTTGTTTGACTCTGGAGTAGGGGGAACTACTATCTGGAAAGAAGTAAACGCACTAATGCCTAATGAGAATACTCTGTTTATAGCAGATAATAAAAATGCCCCTTATGGTGAGAAGACTAAGGAAGAAATCATTGCATTATGCGATGCCAATACGCGTTTTCTGTTAGAAAATAATGCAAAAATTATAGTAGTAGCGTGCAATACGGGTACTACCAATGCTATATCGTATTTGAGGAATAAATATAAAGAAGTACCTTTTATAGGAATAGAACCTGCTATAAAACCTGCGAGTTTGCAGAGTGTTACTAAGAAAATAGGGGTATTAGCAACCCGCAGTACACTTGCCAGCGACCTTTTTGCTAAAACCAGTGAGCACCTTAAACAGGAAGAGCAAGTGGAAATTATAGAGCAAGTAGGGGAGGGGCTAGTAGACCTTATAGAAGCGGGACGTATAAAGAGTCCTGAAATGACGCTATTATTACGTAAATACCTCTTACCTATGATTGCCGAAGGGATTGATTATTTGGTGTTAGGTTGCACTCATTACCCTTATTTGTTACCACAAATACAAGAACTCATTCCTCCACACATAAAGGTAATAGATTCGGGGTATGCGGTAGCTAAACAAACGCGCAATATACTTTCTCAACATCATTTACTGAATGATGATGCTACTGCAGAGCCACAACACCTTTGGCTTGCTAATGGCAAGGTAGAAGTATTGCAACAGTTTGCGCCCAAGAATGTCGAACACTTGAAAATTTCTACTTTCTAATATTTATCCTTAAAAACTATTTCTTGGGAATCCTGATATAATACGCTTTACCGTCTATATTATCTAGCCTTTTATCGCGTAGCCAAGGATTGTATAGTTTTAGGTCTTTATAAGTGATGTTCTGGCTCTTGGCGAATTGGGTGAGATTTTCAATGGTGGAATCTACCATTACATTGTAAGTGGGCAGTTCGTTATACAAATGTTTCTTCTCGAAGATGAAGCCGTACTTCTTAGGGTGCTTCATTATCTCTTTTAGAGCTAAAATACGAAAAACATAGCGTGAAGTTTCGGAGCTTAGCCATAAATCATAATAATTATTAGTTTCTTGAAAAGAAGTTTGCTTATTCATTCCTGAGATACCGGCATTATAAGCAGCGGCAGCCATCGTCCACGAACCTGTACTGCGCTTAGCTTTGTTTAAATAATCGCAGGCAGCTTGGGTGGCTTTTTCTATGTGATAACGTTCGTCTACTTGGTCGGTTACTTCTAAGCCGTATTCTTGAGCGGCGGGTTTCATAAGTTGCCAAAAGCCACTTGCACCAGAGGGTGATACCGCATTGGTAAGTCCGCTTTCTATGATGGCTAAATATTTGAAATCATCGGGGATATTATTGCGTTTGAGGATAGGTTCGATGATAGGGAAGTACTTATTAGCACGCTTGAGCACCAACAAAGTATTGGATTGCCAATAGGTATTTACGATAAGCTCTCGGTCTAAACGCTCGTGTACATCGGGGTCTTCCAAAGGTACTCTTTCACCAGCAAAGTCTAATTTTTCGGGTAAATCGATGGCAAAAACTCTGTAATCATTAGAGAAATCGCTTTTATGATGAGTTTCTTGAGCTGAAAGAGGGTTCTGGGCTACTTCGGCTTCTGCTTGTTCGTAGATGTTGTTTTCTTCTTTTTTAACTGACATTGCATTGACCAAAAAACCAGAGAGCAAAACTACTCCTCCACCTGTGAGCAAATATTGTATCGTTCTTTTCATCATTTTTTCTTTTGTATAGATTGGGGCAAAGATAGTAAATAATTCTTTAATACCAAATAATGTTAGAAATGAGAAAATTAGAGAATTGGAGAATTAGAAAATTAGCAAATGAGGAAATGAGGTGCGAGTTTGAGTTAGAGGAATGAGGCTGTGCCTCAGAAATTAAACAAATTTTAAACAAAATCAAGCCTACGCCTTGTGAAATGGGGAGAGAGGTTCGTCGGAGTTTTTGGAGAATCTTAAAGATGTTCTGAACTTTCGGAAGATATCGAAGAGATTCGGAAGAAGGTTAAGAGGAATTTTGGTGAAAAAAGGGTGTAAGGAGGGTGGGGTTAGCTTATAGAGAGCTTATAGGAAGCTTATACGAATCTTGGACGATTGGTATAGAAAGGGTGTATAAAAAGTTGATTTATAATATAATACAACAAGGCTAAAAATGTTAAAAATGAGGTTTCGAGGCGAAAGAAAGAGAATCCTCACCCCGTCCCTCTCCCAAGGAGAGGGGGAATGTAGGGACGGAAAAAAGGGAAGAGAAATTAGAGAATTAGCAAATTTGAAAATGAGAAAATGGGGTGGTGTGGAGTCTTAGGGCATAGGTAATAGGAGGGAGTATGACAGAAAAGGGGGAGTGTGGCGAGGGAAAAAAGGAGAAATGACGAATGATGAGGGACGAAGGACGAATGTGAAACTTTGTTAAAGTAAAACAATAAAATAAGTTAATTCTTTTTATGGAGTGTGTTTTTTATTTTACATTTGCACCAGTATTCGCCATAAACAATATTTTAATGAAAAGTTTTATTTTCTTTCTTGCTCTTTTTTGTGAGCTTACCCTTTCTGCTCAAGCACAATACACTGTAAAAGGCTTCGTCCATAACGCTTCGCTTGAGGGAATTCCCAGAGTAGCTATTAAAGTATTAGATGCTGATACGAACCTTATTGTAAGCGAACCTCTTACGGGAACTAACAGACTCTTTAGCTTTACTTCTCCTCCTCGTAAGTTGCGCATTTATATTGAAAGTACAGGTGATTATTTGTGTCGTATTGGTGGAATCTGCGACAGAACACAGAACTCCAATTGCAACACAGCGTGAAGAAGGGTATTTTGCGTTTGGGTTATAATCATCAGTTGGGGCATTACGCAATGGATTACGGCAGTGAGCGCCTACAAAATGGCTTGCGCTACGAAAGTCCTACCGATATTTTCCACACCCAACGTTGGGACAGCGAGAGCCATTTGCCTAACTTAGACCTTTATGCTTACGGCAATAGCGAAAGCCGACAGCTTAAACTGAACCTCACTTACCAATTTGGAAAAGCTAAAGAGGCACACGTAAATGAACTGGAAGAAGTACAACGGTTGTGATTTTTTGGTGTTTTATTTCGCTATAATGGCAAAAAGCTATATCTTTGCACTTGAAATTATCTCTTGGAAATATATTTTTCAAGGCAATAAAATAAGCTAATGAAAAAAACACTTTTTACTATTATTGCCCTGTTACTTTCGGGCTACACTTTTGCACAGACGGATACTTCGGGGCGAAGCCTCTATCGTGCTACTCCTGAGAAGAAAACTGCCTTAAAGCACACGAAATTGAAGGTAGATTTTAACTTCACTAACCAAACACTCAACGGCGAAGAATGGCTTACTGCTTCTCCTTATTTTTATGCTACCGATAGCCTTATCCTCGATGCAAAGGCTATGCTTATCCACAAGGTGGCTTTGGAACAGAACGGCAAGCAAAAGTCTCTTTCTTATAGCTATAAGAACGATATGTTGAGAATAAAACTCAACAAAACTTACCAAAAAGGGGAGACCTATACCGTGTACATTCGCTATACGGCACAGCCTGAAAAGGTAACTGATAAGGGCAGTCGTGCGATTACCGATGCGAAAGGGCTTTACTTTATCAACCCTAACGGAGAAGCCGATAAGCCTATGCGCCAAGTATGGACGCAGGGTGAAACAGAAGGCTCTTCGTGCTGGTTTCCTACCATCGACAAGCCCAACCAAAAGACTACTCAAGAAATAGAAATGACAGTGCCCGATAGCTTTGTTACCCTCTCTAACGGGGTGCTAAAAAGCAGTGATAAGAAAGGCAATATGCGCACCGACTATTGGGTGATGGACAAGCCTCACGCACCTTATCTTTTCTTTATGGGGGCAGGAGAGTTTGCCGTAGTAAAAGATACGCCTTGGCGCGGTAAGGTGCCTATTGAATACTATGTAGAAAAGGAATACGAGCCTGTTGCAAAACAGATATTTGGAAATACTTCCGAGATGATTACGTTCTTCTCTGAGCGTTTTGGCTATGACTATCCGTGGGCTAAATACGCCCAAATGGTAGTGCGCGACTTTGTGAGTGGAGCAATGGAAAACACTACGGCTGTAAGCCACGCCGAGAGTGCTTATCAGAGCGCAGAAGCTTTGGCTGACCAAAACTATTGGGAGCCTATTATCGCACACGAATTGGCACACCACTGGTTTGGTGATTTGGTAACTACCGAAAGCTGGTCGAATCTCACCGTAAACGAGTCGTTTGCTAACTACAGCGAATACTTGTGGTTGCTACACAAATACGGCAAAGATGCCGCAGAATACCACCTTAGCAATAACACCCTTCAATACCAACACCGCGTCAATGATTTTGCAAAAGATTTGGTGCGCTTTGGCTATGATTCACGTGAGGATATGTTCGATTTGGTATCTTACAACAAAGGCGGGGCTATCTTGCATATGTTGCGCAATTATCTTGGTGATGAGGCTTTCTTTGCAGGGCTTACCGATTACCTCAAAACAAATGAATACGGCACGGGGGAAGCTCACCAATTACGTCTTTCGTTAGAAAAAGTGAGCGGTAAAGACTTGAACTGGTTCTTCAACCAATGGTACTTTGGCAATGGTAACCCTACTGTGAATGTAGAAAAGACGTTTAGTAATGGTAAATTGACCTTAAAAATCATTCAAACACAAAGCGAAGACCTCTTGTTTCAGTTTCCGTTGGATATAGATATTTACAGAAATGGCAAGGCAGAGCGTTATAGTGTTTGGGTAGATGCTCGTAAAGAAAATACTTTTACTTTCGCAATGAAGAAAGCCCCAGAGTTGATAGATATCAACCCCGAAGGTGTGGTGCTGATAGATGAGCAATACCAAAAAACGTGGGCAGAGTATTTGTACCAAATGCAACGCGCTAAATCGCTCAAGAGCAGAATGCAAGCGGTAAGTGCCCCAATGGCTCCTGACGGCAAAGATATTTTGCTCGCTGCTCTTAAAGACCCCTTTTTCCAAGTGCGTATACAAGCATTACAAAAACTCGCTAATTATGAACTCAATGCCAAAGAAATGGCAATGGTAGAAAAGATTGCGTCTTCTGACCCTAAGAACTTAGCTAAATCGGCAGCGATATGGGTATTAGCTACCTCAAAAGACAAAAACAAATACGTTTCTTTATTTGAAAAATACCTTGAAACTCCTTCGGGGGCTATTAAGAATGCTGCTATTAACGGGATAGCTCGTACTGAGCCCGCCCGCGCTAAGAGTATACTTGAAAAAGGAAGTATTAAAGACTTTGATACCGACCAATTAGCGGGATTATCAGGAGTAATTGTAGACAACCAAATGGAGCAGTATCTCCCTGCGATACTTCCTTATTTTATATACTATCCTTTCTTTGAAAAGGACAATCCTGAAACAGCTGTCAACTTCAAGAAAGGCTATGAGTGGGCAATGCACTTAGACAATACTTCACACGTGGAGCTATTGGCTGAATCACTCAAAGAAATCGCTAAAGATATGGAGAACCCTGCTGCTAAAGAGATGCTCAAAAACGTATTGGATGAAGGTATTACTATCAAACGCGGCTTAAACCAAACTGAATCGGTAAAGAAACAGATTAAGATGTTGGAAGAGATTAAAGAAATGTTTAAGTAGTGGTTAGTGCTTAATGGTTAATGATAAACTTTGCCAAAGGTGCGAGCCGCACGGGCAGATAACTTTGGTAAAGTCTATTTATAAAATATTTAAGTTTATGGAAGCACTTCACACAATGCGTCTTTTGCTTCGTCCCTGGAAAACAACAGATGCCGAAGCCTTATACGCACAAGCGCACAATCCTATTATAGGCAAGCGGTGCGGTTGGAACCCTCACAAAAGTGTAGAAGAGAGCCAAAAGATTATTGAGGTTGTCCTTAGCAAGTCTCATAGTTTTGCTATTTGTTTAGCAAACAACATTCCCATAGGAAGTATAGGCTTGCTTTTACAAGGAGAGAGCAATCTTCCTGTAAGCGAAAATGAAGCTGAAATAGGCTACTGGCTTGGAGAAGACTTTTGGGGTAAGGGCTATGTTACTGAAGCTACCCTAAGGGTACTGCAATATGCTTTTGAACAGGTGAACCTTACCCAGCTATGGGCAGGCGCATACGAGGAAAATATTGCCTCACAGCGAGTACTTGAAAAATGTGGCTTCCGTTACCATCATACCATTGAAGATTTCTTGTTTCCACTCACAGGGGAGAGACATACAAGTTTGATATATACATTAAACAGAGAAAATTGAAGATGAATACTCAAGAAATCGACGCGCAAAGTTTACAAAATGCCTATCGTCTTTTTGAGAGTGGGACTATAGAGCAAATAGAAGTAGGTACCACTAAAGGATTATGCGAGATACATTGCTATCTTTTTGAGGGGCTTTACGATTTTGCAGGTGAGATACGTCGGCTAAACATCAGCAAGGGCGGTTTTAAGTTTGCTAATGCGATGTTTTTGCACGCTATCCTACCCGTAATAGACCAAATGCCTGAAAATACTTTTGAAGAAATTGTAGCCAAATACGTAGAGATGAATATTGCCCACCCTTTTATGGAAGGCAATGGACGTGCTATTCGTATATGGCTCGACTTGATACTCAAAAAACGCTTAAGCAAAGTAGTGAATTGGCAACTGATAGATAAAGCTCCTTATCTCCAAGCAATGGAGCGTAGCCCTATCAACGATTTGGAATTGCGCTTTTTGTTGCAACCTGCCCTTACTGATAAAGTAAACGACCGTGAAGTAATTTTTAAAGGTATAGAACAATCTTATTATTATGAAAGTAATGACTAAAACAATGAAAAGACTTCTATTGATAACTATTCTTTCTTTGGTAGCAATTTCTTGCCAGCAGAAGAAAGCAACAACTGAAAATACAGCAGTTACTCTCACTTATTCTAATTTAGTAGATACCGCTACCCAAGATGAAGTGCAAAAAGCCCTTACAGCAGCGGGAATAGCTGAGCAAAATGTAGCCTCTTTTTTGGAGAGTGTAGCCCTTTTCAACCAAACAGTAGGCGATAAAGCAGGCTTAGTACCCAAAGGATTTGTTACTATTGACAGCTTGCTACCTAAGTATGATGAGGTTGCTATACAAAGCATTTGGACGGCTAAATACCCTATGTTTCAAGGTTATAACTGTCGTCTTACCTCTTTCACCCTCTTGCGTGATTTAATTGCTTTCCCCACAAATAAAAAGTTTGCTAGCAAAGAGGAAGATGAGGTGCTTTTTATAGACCGTGAGTCCTTGCATAATACCCCTAAGAAGTTCTTTACCCCTGAGGAAGAAAATAACTTTTTTACCCTCTTTACTGAGGTGCCCACTACTAATACCAAAGATGTAAACATTCATTTGCAGGCGATGCAACAAGCGTGGAAAGAACGCGGTATCAATTTCCGTTATAAAAACGACCCTACTAAGGCATCGCTTATTTCGGCAGTCTTCCATTCCCAAATCACCCCAGAGGAGAACACTCTTTTTGTAGGACACGTAGGGGTACTAGTACCTTTTGACGGCAAGCTGCTCTTTATCGAAAAACTCGCTTTTCAAGAACCCTATCAGGTAATAAAACTAGAGAATCGCACCCAGCTCAGTGATTACTTAATGAACCGATATGATGTAGAATGGGAGCAACCCAATGCCATTCCGTTTATAATGGAAAACGATGCTTTAATGGACGGATATCGCCCCAATCCATATAAAAAAGAACAGCGATTGTAAGAAGATAATTGTCATTTGTCAATTAATTTCTATCTTTGCAAAAAATAAGTAGGTGTATTATGAGTGCTATAGTAGCCATTGTGGGACGACCGAATGTAGGTAAATCCACTTTTTTTAACCGTTTGATAAAACGCCGAGAGGCTATCGTGGACGCTGTAAGTGGCGTAACACGCGATCGCCATTATGGTAAAACCGACTGGAACGGGGTCTCTTTTTCTGTTATTGATACAGGTGGTTACTTAGCGGGAGGCGACGATTCTTTCGAGAAAGAAATCAACAAACAAGTTGCCTTAGCCATAGACGAAGCCGATGCGATTATCTTTATGGTAAACGTAGAAGAAGGACTTACCGGTATGGACGAATCGGTGGCTGAGTTGTTGCGCAAATGCCATAAACCGATATTAGTAGCGGTAAATAAAGTAGATAGCAACAACCGTCGCAACGATATGCACGAGTTTTATGCCTTAGGTTTTGAACATCTCTACGCCCTATCAAGTGTAAATGGTAGCGGTACAGGGGAGCTACTCGACGATTTGGTCGCTCTCTTGCCCGAAAAAGAAAAACAAGAAGAAAACACCTTACCGCGTTTTGCCGTAGTAGGGAGACCTAATGCGGGTAAATCGTCCTTTATCAACGCCCTTATAGGCGAAGACCGTTATATTGTTACTGATATTGCAGGCACTACACGCGATGCGATTGACACTAAATATAACCGTTTTGGATTTGAGTTTAACTTAGTTGATACAGCAGGTATCCGTCGCAAAGCCAAAGTGAAAGAGGACTTAGAGTTCTACTCAGTAATGCGTTCTATTCGCGCCATTGAACACTCCGATGTGTGTATTTTGATGCTTGATGCTACGCGTGGTTTTGAAAGCCAAGATGCTAATATCTTCTGGTTGGCACAACGCAATCGCAAAGGCATAGTGATATTGGTAAACAAATGGGATTTGGTAGAGAAGGAAAACAATACGGCTAAACAGTACGAAGCGGCTATCCGTAAAGAAATAGAACCTTTCACCGATGTACCTATCTTGTTTGTATCGGCATTGAATAAGCAACGTATCTACAAAGCCATAGAAACGGCTGTAGCAGTGTATAACAACCGCACCAAGCGTATCCCTACTCGCAAACTCAATGAGGTGATGTTGCCTATCATTGAGAACTATCCCCCTCCCGCGATCAAAGGGAAATACATCAAGATAAAATTCTGTACCCAGTTGCCTACACCTATGCCACAGTTTGCTTTCTTTGCTAATTTGCCTCAGTATGTAAAAGACCCATATCGACGTTTTATAGAAAACAAACTCCGTGAGAACTTTGATTTTAATGGCGTGCCTATTGACGTGTATTTCCGTCAGAAGTAATACTATTGAAAAAATGAAAAAGAATATAGCAATCATAATGGGAGGATACTCTAATGAAGCTCCCGTTTCTTTAAAAAGTGCTGCAGTAGTAGCCAAAAACCTCAACCAAGATAAATATGTACCTTACCCCGTGCGTATCGACCGTGATAAATGGGTGTATGTAGATACTCAAAACAACGAACACCCTATTGATAAAAACGACTTCTCGGTAACAGTAAACGGACGTAAAATTACTTTTGATGCTGTTTTCAATGCTATTCACGGCACCCCAGGTGAAGACGGTTATTTACAAGCCTATTTCAATTTGATTGGCTTACCGCTCACAGGGTGCAGTATGTATGCTTCGGCTCTTACTTTCAACAAACGTGATATGCTATCGGTACTCAAACCTTTCGGAATTCTTTCAGCCCCTTCTTACTATCTCAACAAAGGTGAAGACTACAACACTGCTGATATTGTGGCCAAAGTAGGCTTGCCTTGCTTTGTGAAGGCTAATAAATCAGGGAGTAGTTTTGGAGTGTATAAAGTATATGAAGAGGCTCAACTGCCTATGTATATAGACAAAGCATTTGAAGTAGACGACGAAATCCTCATCGAAACTTTCTTGAAAGGTACTGAAATCTCTATCGGGGTAATCAACTATCGCGGGAAAATAAAAGTTCTTCCAATGACTGAGATTGTATCCGAGAATGATTTCTTCGATTATGATGCCAAGTATAACGGCAAGTCGCAAGAAATTACCCCTGCGCGCCTTTCTGCCGAAATGACTGCTAAAATCAACGCTTTGGCGGAACGTGTATACCGATTGTTAAAAATGGAAGGTTTCAGCCGAAGTGAGTTTATCATAGTAGGCGATACACCTTATTTGCTTGAAATGAATACCACACCAGGGCTTTCAGAAGCTAGTTTACTGCCTCAACAAGCTAAAGTAGCTGGTATTAGCCTTGAAGAACTATTCGAAAGCGAAATTGAACGAGTATTGAATCACTAACCATTAATCGTTAATCATTGAAAAGAGCTTTATTTCCAGGGTCATTTGACCCCATTACCTTAGGTCATTACGATATTATCAAACGCGCTTTAGACCTATTCGATGAAATTGTGGTTGCCATAGGTGTTAATGGCGACAAGAACTATATGTTTACGGTAGAACAACGCAAAGAGTTTATCGAAAAAGCCTTTGCCGATGAACCCAAAGTAAAAGTTACAACTTACCAAGGACTTACGGTAGACTTCTGCAAAGAAATCGATGCTCAGTTCATCCTCAGAGGTTTGCGCAACCCAGCCGACTTTGAGTTTGAAAAAGCTATTGCGCATACTAACCGCAAATTATCTCAAATAGAAACTGTCTTTTTACTTACGGCAGCGCGTACTTCGTTTATATCATCGTCTATTGTGCGCGATGTTATTCGCAATCACGGTGATTATACCGTATTAGTGCCCGAAAGTGTAAGAGTATAAATTAATAAATAATAAAAAGAACTTAAAAATATGTGTGGAATTGTAGGTTATTTAGGCAAACGCGCCGCCTTTCCCATCGTGATTGATGGTTTAAAACGCTTAGAGTATCGCGGATACGACAGCGCAGGTTTTATCTTAAACGCTGAGAGTTTTTACGGAGAAAAAACCAAGGGCAAAGTATCCGATTTGGTAGCCAAGGCAGGAGAAAATGTTCCTACTTATGGCTGCGGTATGGGGCATACCCGTTGGGCTACCCACGGAGTGCCTAACGACATCAATTCACACCCTCACCGTTCTAACTCTGGCAAAATAGCCATTGTACACAACGGAATTATTGAGAATTACGAGAGTATCAAGCAAAACCTCATCAAAGAGGGATTTGTATTCCATTCAGATACTGACACCGAAGTATTAGTAAACTTCATCGAATACTTCAAAGAAAAAGAAAACGTCAATTTAGAGACTGCCGTGCGCTATGCGCTCAACGAGGTGGTTGGCGCTTTTGCCATTGCTGTAATGGAGGAAAGCAAACCTGAGGAAATAGTAGTAGCCCGCTTGGGTAGTCCATTGGTAATAGGGGTAGGTGATGGAGAGTTCTTCGTCGCTTCCGATGCCTCTCCTTTTATAGAATACACCCAAAATGCTGTGTATTTAGAAGATGGCGAAATGGCTACCATTCACCTCAACAAACCGTTGAAAGTGATTAAAATAGGCAGTAACGAGCAGGTGAGTCCGTTTGTACAACAACTCAAACTCAACCTCGAAGCAATTGAAAAAGGCGGATACGACCATTTTATGCTCAAAGAAATCTACGAGCAGCCTAAGTCTATCCAAGACACGATGCGCGGTCGCCTCTTGCCCAACCATACTACCAAACTATCAGGAATAGATAATCATTTAGAGACCTTCCTCAATGCCAAACGCATCGTTATTGTAGCGTGTGGCACTTCGTGGCACGCAGGCTTGGTAGGTGAATATCTGTTAGAAGAATACGCTCGTATTCCTGTGGAGGTAGAGTACGCCTCAGAGTTCCGCTATCGCAACCCTATTATCAATAAAGGGGATATCGTCATTGCTATTTCGCAATCGGGTGAGACCGCCGATACCTTAGCAGCCCTCAAATTAGCGAAAGAAAAAGGAGCTTTTATCTACGGTATTTGCAATGTGGTAGGTTCATCAATTGCGCGTATCACCCATTCAGGCACTTACACTCACGCAGGTCCTGAAATAGGGGTAGCTTCTACCAAAGCCTTTACCACCCAGCTTACGGTGCTTACCCTTATCGCTTTGCATTTAGGACATAAGAAGGGTACCCTCAGTACGGAAACCTATCACCGTCTTTGCAAGGAATTAGAACGTGTGCCCCAGTTGCTCGAAACCACTATCAAAACAGTCGATCACAAGATAGCCGAAATAGCCGAAAGCTATAAAACAGCTACCAATTGCTTGTATTTAGGTCGTGGTTTTAACTTCCCTACCGCTTTGGAAGGGGCTTTAAAACTCAAAGAAATATCCTATATTCACGCCGAAGGCTATCCAGCTGCCGAGATGAAACACGGACCTATCGCCCTTATCGATGAGAATATGCCGGTGATATTCATCGCACCGTCTAAAGGACATTATGATAAGGTAGTTTCCAATGCACAAGAAATAAAGGCACGCAAAGGTAAAATTATAGCCGTAGTAACCGAAGGCGATACCCAAATGGCGGGCTTAGCAAACCACGTGATTGAAATACCCGAAATCAGTGAGGCGCTTACCCCTATTTTAGCCTCAGTACCTTTGCAGTTGCTGTCCTATTATATCGCTATCAAGCGCGGTTGCAATGTCGATCAACCTCGTAATTTAGCCAAATCAGTAACCGTAGAATAATTTGGTAATTTCCCAATTTCTCAATTAGAAAAAGAGTCAATTTGTATACTTACAAATTGACTCTTTTTTTGTTTGAAGTGAGCTCGATATAACAAAATACTCTTTTTTATTTGCTTTTGTACTATATACCTTGCCAAAGTTTCTGTTCGCTCTTCGTGCTACGCCCCTTACCAAAATAGAAATCCCTTAACTACCTTCTTTTTAGTTCTATCTTAGCTTTAACTTACTTTCTATTTAGGTTCGTCTTTTGTTCGTTGTAGACCCACTGTAGACCCACTGTAGAGCCACTCTTCGTTCATCTTACTGCCGTTATACCTTGCCAAAGTTTCCGTCCCCCGTGTAGCTCGCACCTTGTCTTACTATAACTTTTTTAAAGTTGAAATCATTGATAGTCAATCTCATTTACATCACATTTATAGGGGCGCTTGTAAACGCCCCTATAAAAATAAAACTTTTTGAACAGCTTCTTTTTTGTGTTTTACTATTCAGTAAATTCGATTACGTCAGCTGAAACACTTACTGTATATTGGATTCCTACCCCTATAAAAATCCAATGTGACTCAACGGTTTCATTGATAACCGCTCTTGAAGAGCCTACCAAATTGGCATTTTGAAGCATTTTAGCTCTTGCTTTTTCCACCAAAGCACGTCTCCCACCTCCTATAATCAATAGAAAATATTGATTAGAAGCTTCTCCTTTAACGTGTTCTACTACTTTAAAGTTATTTTTAGCCAGTACCACTTGAGTAGTATGGTTGTTTACATTGTGTGATAACTCTCTTGTTACACCACAACTTGCTAACAGTAGTGCTAAAACACTGAATAATACGATTTTTTTCATTTGTTATTGATTTAATTTTGATGTTACGATATGAGTAAGGGCAACTTTTAGAGCATAAAAAAAGCGTGAATGTTTTGTTCACACTTTAAAAAGGCTCTGGTATGCCCAAAAACAGGTATGTAACAAAAACAGTTCACGCCCTTGTGGGGCGAGAAACTATTTGTTAATTCACCTCTGCTTTTTTATTGAATTTACCAGATTCTTTTTAAAAGGAATATTAACAACTTTCTCTTTAAATCTTATGTGTATTTTTCTATTCTTCTATATCTCAATTGTTTTTATTTGGTGCAAAAGTATGAATTAATTGTAAATTACAAATGATAAAAGACAATTTTTTTCCAGAAAAATAAAGTTTTTTCCTTTTTTCGTCATTCGTATTTCGTATTTCGTAATTATTTATTACTTTTGCCCTCTGTAACAAAAATTTAAACCAATGAATACCGTAAATCGTTTATTCGATATACCTTATTATCAACAATCTAAACACCCTTTAGAGGTCGCTTTTGCTACCAAATACAACGGTGAGTGGGCAAAAACCTCTACCGCTGAATATATCCAAAAAGCGAATACCGTAAGCCGAGGCTTATTGCGCTTAGGCATTGAAAAAAATGATAAAATAGCGGTCATTTCAAGTACTAATCGCACCGAATGGCACGTGCTCGACATCGGGATTTTACAAGTAGGCGCACAGAATGTACCTATCTATCCCACTATCAACTTAGAGGATTTCGAGTATATCCTCAACCATTCGGAATGTAAATACTGTGTTGTTTCCGATAAAGAACTATGGGAGAAAATCTCTTCTATCCAAGATAAATTGCCTCATCTAAAAACTATTTTTACCTTCAACGATGTACCTTATGCCCACCATTGGCAAGAAATCCTCGATTTAGGCGCCGATGAGGGCAATCAAGCAGAAGTGGAAGCACGCAAAGATAGCATACAAAAAGATGATTTAGCTACTATCATCTACACTTCGGGCACTACCAGTCGCCCAAAAGGGGTAATGCTCTCCCACTGGAATATCATCTCTAACATACTGAACTGCCAAGACCGTTTGCCTATTACCGAAGGCTCTACAGCACTCAGCTTTTTGCCTGTGTGCCACGTGTTTGAGCGTATGCTCACCTATTTGTATCAGTACGATTGTCTAAGCATTTATTTTGCTGAATCTCTCGATAAAATCAGTGATAACTTACGCGAAGTAAAACCGCATATCATTACAGTAGTACCCCGACTCATAGAGAAGATTTACGACAAAATCTTCGCAAAAGGGGCAGAACTTAAAGGCATTAAGCGCAAACTCTTCTTTTGGGCACTCAATTTGGGCTTTCAGTACGAACCTTATGGTGCTAATGGGGCTTGGTATCAGTTCAAACTGAAAATTGCACGCAAACTCATTTTTAGTAAATGGCGTGAAGCCTTAGGAGGACGCATACAGATGATTGTCTCAGGTAGTGCTGCCCTCTCACCGCGTTTGGCTAAGGTGTTCTCTGCCGCAGGGCTCAAAATAATGGAAGGTTATGGTCTTACCGAAACTGCTCCCGTTATTGCAGTAAACCGCGAATCGGGTAGATTTTGGAAAATAGGTACCGTAGGGAAACCTATTGTCAATATAGAAGTGAAAATTGCCGAAGACGGTGAAATACTTGTGAAAGGCGAGAATGTAATGTTGGGCTACTATAAAGACCCCGAGCAAACAGATCAAAACATCACCGATGGTTTCTTCCACACAGGTGATATAGGCGAACTCGATGCTGATGGCTTCCTTAAAATCACCGACCGCAAGAAGGAAATCTTTAAAACTTCAGGCGGTAAATATGTATCACCTCAGCTGATAGAAAACCAACTAAAACTCTCTCGTTTTATTGAGAATGCGATGGTAGTAGGCGAAGGTGAAAAGATGCCAGCGGCTATTATTCAGCTCAATTTCCCGTTTGTAAAAGAGTGGGCACGCCGTCATAAAGTGAAATTAGGAAAGACCAACGAAGAGATTATACAAAACCAAGCCGTTCACGATCGTATTGCCAAAGAGGTAGAAAAGGTAAACAATCATTTAGGCAAGTGGGAACAAGTAAAACTTTTTGATTTCACCCCCGATGAATGGACGATAGACGGCGGTCATCTCACTCCTACTCTCAAACTCAAACGACGTGTGATTAAAGAAAAATATATAGATATTTACAATAAGTTCTACAATAAGTGAGAGAAATAACCGATATTACTACTTTTTCTACCCAGCAACCTACGGTGCTCACCATAGGCACGTTCGATGGTGTGCATTTGGGGCATCAGAAAATCATTGAAAGGGTAGTAGCAACAGCTCGCCAAGAAGGACTTTTAGCAACAATATTCACTTTCTTTCCGCATCCGCGAATGGTAGTGCAACACGACAAAAGTTTGAAACTCATCCACACTTTGGAAGAGAAAAAGCAACTACTCCAGCGATTAGGCGTCGATTTGCTCGTGGTGCAACCTTTTAATGAGGCTTTTGCCCAACTTACTGCTGAGGAGTTCGTAAGTACTATTTTGGTACAGCACCTCAACGTGAAAAAGGTGATTATTGGTTACGACCATCGTTTCGGGCGCAATCGTACCGCAAATATCAGCGATATGCGTTTATTTGGCGAAAAGTATGGCTTTGCTGTAGAAGAAATATCGGTGCAAGAAGTAGATGAAGTATCGGTGAGTTCCACCAAAATCAGAGAAGCGTTGAATAAAGGCGACGTTATCACTGCTGAGCATTACCTCGGAACTCCTTATAGCCTTACAGGCACTGTGGTACACGGACTCAAATTGGGGCGTACCTTAGGCTACCCTACTGCTAATATACAAGTAACCGAAGACTACAAACTCATTCCCAAAGATGGCGTATATGCTGTGTATAGTTACATTGACGAACGAAAAGTGTATGGAATGATGAGCATTGGCAAGAACCCTACTATCGAAGGTAAAGGAGCGTCTATTGAGGTCTATTTCTTTGACTTCAACGGCGACCTTTACGACCGTGAACTCACAATATATTTTGTAAAATACCTACGTGAAGAACGAAAGTTCTCTTCGGTAGCACTTCTTAAAAAACAATTACAAGATGACGAAACAACAGCGAGAAAAGCAATTGCGTTATGACAAAGCTTATATGTGTATGGCGATGGAATGGGCAAAATTGTCTTATTCACAGCGCAAGCAAGTAGGAGCTATAATAGTAAAAGACCGTATGATTATTTCAGACGGTTATAATGGTACGCCCACTGGTTTTGATAACTGTTGTGAAGATGAGGAAGGCAATACCCATTGGTATGTACTTCACGCCGAAGCCAATGCGATAATGAAAGTTGCTTCGTCTACACAATCGTCAGAAGGAGCGACGCTCTATATCACAATGTCACCTTGCAAAGAGTGCAGTAAGCTCATCTACCAATCAGGGATTAAGCGCGTGGTGTATAAGGAAGGCTATCGCGACAACGAAGGGTTAGCTTTTCTCGAAAAAGCAGGCGTAGAAGTCGTTCATTTAGAAGATGTAAGTGAATAATTTTCTTTACTTAAATTTAATATTTACTCCAAGTAGCTGATATCCTTCCCAAGTGTTGGAGGTACAGAATTCCCAACTATATTTTACTTTATTAACTAAGAAAGTTTCTTCTTTTCTTATTTTGGTGATGCGTCTGTTAGCAATCGTTTTACCGGTGATATATCCCACAAATAGGGCAATAGGGTAATCGGAAGCCCAGTGTACTTTACTTTGCATCATCTCGTAGCACATCAAGCCTAAGGCTGTGTAACCTACGGGCTTTATCCATTTGTAGTCGGGGTAGTTTTCGGCAATCACTGTGAGTGCTGACATTGCAGTAGTGAGGTGTCCAGAGGGCATAGCGTCATACATAGGGGTATCCTCTTGGTAAGCTTTAAAGCTGGGAGCAAACGTCCACTGACTGTGCCAACGCCCGTCGTCTGCGGTTATAAATGGACTCTCGCGCCCTGTGAGTCGCTTGATAGGTTGTACAAATGCCCCCGATACGATGATGCTTTCCAATATCTGCATAGCAGTACTTTTGGCGCGATAATCACCTGTAATAAGACCATAAGTAGCCATCCCCCCACTGATAATGATAAAAGTCGTACCATTGCCAATAAAATACATTGCTGAGTTTACATCGGCAGGAATAATCTTCAAAAAGCCTAACTTCTTATAGGTATGAGCTTCATTTAGTCCTAAATTCTCTCCCAAATTTCTACTCTCTCTAATGAGCCAAGGGTCAGCGGGTATAAGAGCTACCGTAGCACCAATAGCTGCCAATCCGTAAGGATAGTTCGGTTTAGACACCATCTCCACTGCCGATTTACCTATGTTGCGTGGTATTTTGTTGAAGATATCTACAAAACGCGGTTTTTGGTATACATAGGTTAGATTATCATTGATTTTGTATTGTTTACCTGATAAATCTGCTTCAGATGGGTGTGAGCCTTGTAAAGCGTTTGTAACGCTATCCAATAGAGATTGTGGAATAGAGTCGTTTTCCTGCGCTGTAGCAGGATATAGGGAGAAAAGGAGAAAAGATAGTAAAAAGTATTTCATCGAATGAGTTCTGTTAAAAAGCTATCGGTGTTTTTGTTGTTATAGAAGGCTTTGATTTCTTCGGCGTTTTCTTTGAGCAATTGGCGAATGAAAGCATCGTAGGTAGTTTTACGGTCTTCTAAAAAGCCGTTGAAATAGCGTTCACTTACTTCCAAACCATTGGCTTTTTCTATCTTTAAAAGACGTTCGTACAAAGGGACTATATGCTCGCTAATGAGTACTTTAGGCAAAGCTTTGCGGTGTGATACAAAAGCAGTAATCTCATCTTGCTCATTGCGTACTATTTCAAAATTAGTAATCACCCAATAATAGCGCCCGCTTTTAGAGAGGTTCTTGATGATAGCGTGGAAATTATTATGCCCTTTGAGGTTTTCCCACAGTATTTTGAAAACTACTTTGGGCATATCGGGGTGGCGGATAAGGCTATGAGGCTGGTCGTATAACTCAGCCTCAGTATAGCCTGATACTTCTTGAAATGCCTTATTGGTTTCCATTATATGTCCGTGCTTGTTGGTACGACTCATCAGGGTAGTGGTTTTATCCCACAACACTTCTTCGTCTATGGGCACGGGACGTTTGATTGTTGGAGTTTCAGTCATTTTCTTACCTCTTATCTCTTACTTCGTATCTAATTTGTGAAGCCAATTGCGCATATCCACTTCTTTGGCAATAGTGTTGCGCAATTCAGGAATGGCAATGCGCACTTGCTCCATAGTGTCGCGGTGGCGTAAGGTAACGGTGTTGTCTTCCAAAGTTTGGTGATCGACGGTTACGCAGAAAGGTGTACCTACCGCATCTTGGCGGCGATAACGGCGACCTACTGCATCTTTTTCGTCGTAAGCTACATTGAAATCGTATTTTAGCTCGTTCACGATTTGTTCGGCAACTTCTGGAAGTCCGTCTTTTTTGAGCAATGGCAATACGGCTACTTTGGTAGGTGCCAACACAAAAGGTAAACGCAATACGGTGCGAGTGTCACCTCCTTCTAAGGCTTCTTCTTGCAATGAGTTGGAGAACACTGCAAGGAACATACGGTCGAGCCCGATAGAGGTTTCGAGTACGTAAGGAGTATAGCTCTTATTTTCTTCGGGGTCGAAGTATTGCATTTTTTTGCCTGAATACTTTTCGTGGTTACCGAGGTCAAAATTAGTACGAGAGTGGATACCTTCTAATTCTTTGAAACCAAAAGGAAAACGGAACTCGATATCGCAAGCCGCATCGGCGTAGTGAGCGAGCTTTTCGTGTGGGTGGTAGCGATAGTTTTCCTCTCCCATTCCTAAGGATAGGTGCCATTTGAGGCGGGTTTCTTTCCAGTACTCATACCATTTTTGTTGGGTACCTGGTTTGATAAAGAATTGCATTTCCATTTGTTCGAACTCGCGCATACGGAAAATAAACTGACGTGCCACAATCTCGTTGCGGAAGGCTTTACCCGTTTGGGCGATACCAAAAGGAATTTTCATACGTCCGGATTTTTGCACGTTTAGGAAGTTTACGAAAATACCCTGAGCGGTTTCGGGACGTAGGTATAAATCCATAGAGGCATCGGCAGAGGCGCCTATTTTGGTACCGAACATTAGGTTGAACTGTTTTACATCTGTCCAGTTGCGAGAACCTGTTTCGGGGTCGGCAATTTCGAGTTCTTCGATAAGAGCTTTTACATCGGCGAGGTCTTCTTTCTCAAGCGATTTACCCAAGCGGTGTAATATTTCTTCGCCACGTTTTTTGTATTCTAACACACGAGGATTGGTAGTTATAAACTGCTCGCGGTCGAAAGCATCGCCGAAGCGTTTTTGAGCTTTAGCGATTTCTTTTTCAATCTTATCGTCGAGTTTGGCGACGTAATCTTCTACGAGCACATCGGCGCGGTAGCGTTTTTTAGAGTCTTTGTTATCGATAAGAGGGTCGTTGAAAGCATCGACGTGCCCAGAAGCCTTCCACGTAGTAGGGTGCATAAAGATAGCAGCATCGATACCCACAATGTTCTCGTTCATTTGCACCATTGCGCGCCACCAATATTCGCGGATATTCTTTTTTAGTTCAACGCCATTTTGCCCATAATCGTATACGGCACCGAGTCCGTCGTAGATTTCACTTGAAGGGAAAATAAAGCCATATTCTTTGGCGTGAGCAACAACTTTTTTGAATTGATCGTCTGTATTTGCCATATATTCAATTGATTTTCAGTTATAAAATATAGATTAAAGCTTGTTTGAGATTGAAAATAATTCGACAAAGATACTATTATTTTTTGGAAAAAGGAGTATATTTGCCGAAAAAAATTAGATTAATGGTTAGTGGTTAATGATTAATGGTTAGTGGTTAATGATTAATGGTTAGTGGTTAATGATTAATGGTTAATGGTTAATAGTGAAATTGGGAGAGATTATACAGAGCTTATAGGATAGATGGACAAAGAGTGGGTCTACAGTGGGTCTACAGTGGCTCTACAGTGGGTCTACAACGAACAAAAGACGAACAAAGAACGAAGAACGGAAGGAGAGAAGGTGGATTTAAGAGAAGGCTATTAACGACCTATTATCTAAAAGAATTATGATTTTATCGGATATACTTTCGGTGTTATCACCTGCTTATTGCAGAGGTTGCGGAAAATTATTGGTTACAGGTGAGCAATTTTTGTGTGTAAATTGTAGAGAAAAGTTGGAAGAAACGGACTTTCATTTGCAGGCGGAAAATTTGTTTACCCAGCGACTGACAGAAGAGTGCGAAGTGTTTGCGGCTACTGCATTATTTTACTTTAAAAAGGACAATATGGCACAACATTTGATACATCTTTTGAAGTATAAAGGAGAAGAGCAGATAGGGGAGTGGTTAGGACGATGGCTCGGTGAAAAGATAAAGAATGCGCCCCTATTTCAGCAGGCTGAGGTGGTGTTGCCTGTGCCTTTGCACAAAAGCAAAGAACGCAAACGAGGATACAACCAAGTCGCCTTGTTTGGCAGGACATTGGCTTCGGTATTACACCTTGATTATATAGATGATGTATTAGTGAAAATTGAAGCTAATACTACGCAGACCCGAAAGGTAGTGTGGCGACGTTTGAAGGAGAGTGAACATATATTTTCTCTTCAAAACACTCATAGAATAGAAGGCAAGAAGGTGCTTTTGGTAGATGATGTGGTGACCACAGGAGCTACGCTCACCAACTGTTATGAGCTACTGAAAACCGTCCCCAATGTGGAAATAGGCGTTGCTACAATGGGGTATGCGATGTTGGGATAAGAATGGAAATATATTGATAGACAGAAAATTAATAACTAAATATAAAATTGTATGAAGAACACTTTTAAATTAATTGTTGCAGCATTTGTAATGTTTGCATTTAGTACTAATGTA
Source organism: Capnocytophaga ochracea DSM 7271 (assembly GCF_000023285.1). Taxonomy (NCBI): domain Bacteria; kingdom Pseudomonadati; phylum Bacteroidota; class Flavobacteriia; order Flavobacteriales; family Flavobacteriaceae; genus Capnocytophaga; species Capnocytophaga ochracea. The sequence continues at coordinate 1,621,204 of NC_013162.1, forward strand.
GGGGCTATGACCCTTAATGTAAATCAAATCGCTAAAAGCCTTATCGTAGACCAAGATGGTAACGGAGGAGTGAAAGTGAAGAAATCTTGCGATAAAGACGGCGAGAAAAAAGAGTGCAATAAAGATGGCAAAAAGAAATCTTGTTGCAAAAAAGACGGTAAGAAAGATGGCAAAAAGTCTTGCCACGAAAAAGGTGGTGAGAAAAAAGAAGTGAAAGCAGAAGAAAAACCTGTAGAATAATTTTTCACCCATTATAAAAACTTTTTTACACTGAAAAACCTTAGCATAAGTGGCTGAGGTTTTTTGGTATTAGTGTGATGTATGAAAAAACTTATTTATAGTCTGTTGAGTAGTGTAGTGCTATTATTAGTAGCTTGTGGTACTGATATATTGCCTAAGCCTAAGGGAGTATTGCGATTGGAATACCCGCAAGCATCGTATCAGAAAGTAACTGAATTGCCTAATTGTCCGTTTACTTTTGAGGTAAATACGCTATCGGAATTGAAATACAAGCCCCATTCGTGTGATGTTAATATAGAATATCCTGCGATGAAGGCTACGGTTTATCTCACTTATAAAAATGTGAATGGCAATATTCGTCAGTTGCTGAGTGATGCACAGAAGTTTACTTATGACCATACGATTAAGGCAGATAATATTGCTTCGACAGTATTTATGAACGATACGACCAAAGTGTACGGTATGTTTTACCAAGTGTATGGCAATGCGGCTTCGCAAGCACAGTTTTACGCTACCGATAGTGTGCGTCATTTTATATCAGGTTCGGTGTATTTTAGGGTAGTTCCTAATTACGATTCGGTACAACCTGCGAGTAATTATTTAGAAAAAGATGTGAGGAGGATAATGGAAAGCCTCCGTTGGAAATAAAAAACAGGGGTAAAAGTTGGCAGTTTACAAATATAGCATTACTTTTGCCCCACAAAACACTGAAAAATTATGAGTTTACAAACTAAAGTAATGGAGGCTCTCAAAGAAGCGATGAAAGCCAAGGACACAGTGGCATTAGAATCGTTGAGAGCTATTAAATCGGCTATTTTGTTAGCCAAAACAGAAGCAGGGGCTGCCGAAGAACTTTCGGAAGCTGATGAACTTAAACTGTTACAAAAATTAGTAAAACAGCGCAAGGACAGTGCGGCTTTGTACGCACAACAAGGTAGGAATGACTTAGCTGAGCCTGAATTAGCCCAAATGGCGGTGATAGAGAAGTTCTTACCGGCTCAACTCAGTGAAGCAGAAGTAGAAACTGCTCTGAGAGGGATTATTAACCAAGTGGGTG